>NZ_JBEYXJ010000025.1:0-83751 GCF_040645015.1 Streptomyces sp. NPDC046881
CTCGTGCGCTCCCTGGAGCGGACCGTGCAGGGCCTGGGCGTCGACGGCCCGGCCTGGGAGCGGCTGTTCGCCCCGCTGGCCGACGACTTCGACGCGCTCACCGAGGACGTGCTGCGCCCCGTGCCCCGCCTGCCCGCCCACCCGGTGACGCTGGCCCGCTTCGGACTCCGGGCGCTGCGGCCGGCCACGGCGGTGGCCCGGCGCTGGCGCACCGAGGAAGCCAGGGCGCTGTTCGCCGGGGCGGCGGCACATCTGATGTATTCGCTGACCGGGCCGGCCAGTTCCGCGGTCGGGCTGATGCTCGTCGGCGCCGCCCACCGCTTCGGCTGGCCGGTCGCCCGTGGCGGGTCGCGGACCATCACCGATGCGCTGGCCGCTCTGCTCGCCGAGCTGGGCGGGACCATCGAGACGGGGGTGCGGGTGGAGACCCTCGCCGAACTCGCCCCTGCCAGGATCGTCATGCTGGACACCACGCCCGGCGCCGCGGCGCGCATCTGCGGCGACCGGCTGCCCGGCCGGGTACGCCGGGCCTACCGCGGCTGGCGGCACGGCCCGGCGGCGTTCAAGGTGGACCTCGCCGTCCAGGGCGGCATCCCGTGGACCCATGAGGCGTGCCGCCGGGCGGGCACCGTGCACCTGGGCGGCACCCTGGAGGAGATCGTCCGCACGGAGGCGCAGACCGCCGCCGGGCGGCTGCCCGAGCGCCCGTTCGTCCTGGTCGGCCAGCAGTACCTCGCCGACCCCGGCCGCTCCCGCGGCGACATCCACCCCATCTGGGCCTACGCACACGTCCCGCACGGCCACCCGGGTGACGCAACCGAAGCGGTACTGCGCCAGATCGAGCGGTTCGCACCCGGCGTCCGGGAGCGGATCAGGGCGATCTCGGTGCGCTCGACCGCCGAACTCGCCCGCTACGACGCGAACTTCGTCGGCGGTGACATCGTCGGTGGTGCCAACTCCGCCCGGCAGGTCGTACTGCGCCCCCGGGCGGCTCCGGATCCCTACGGCACCGGCATCCCCGGCGTGTACCTGTGCTCGGCGGCCACCCCGCCTGGTGCGGGGGTGCACGGCATGTGCGGGGCGAACGCCGCCCGCTCCGCACTGCGGTACCTGGGCCGACCGATGTGTTGACCTCGCTGTGCAGCCGGCTGCCGGCCGTCGGCAACTCGACCTGGACGCCTGTCGCCTCGCCTTCACCGGCGGTCAGGAAGCTTCCGCGTCGTGATCGACGAGGGTCATGTCGGATACCAGCGCGCGGGCCGTGTCGGCGAAGAACTGCTCGTCCGCGCCCTGGGCGAGGCCGAGGGTGACGCCCTGGCTGAGACCGACGAACAGTGCCCTGAGCGCGGTGGTCAGACGCTGCGCCTGATGTTCCGTCACGACGCCCCCGCGGTGCGCCCTTCCGGTGAACAGCGCGACGAGGTGGCTCTCCTGCGCTCGGACCGACGCGGCGAGCCGAGCCCCCAGGTCCGGGTCGTGCAGGGCCATGTCCAGCAAGGTGATCTGGAGTGACAGGCCGGACCGCGCGTCGGGGGCGTCGCAACTACGCCGGTAGTACCGGGCGAAGGCGTCCACCGCTTCGAGCAGATCCAGTTCAGCCGGAACCGCCTGCTCGAACTCTTCGTAGTACGGCCGCAGGTAGTCGGCGACGAGGGCGACCACCAGCCCGTTCTTGCTCCCGAACAGTGAGTAGATGGCGCCGGTGGTCAGCTCGGCGCGTTCGGCGATCTCCTCGAGCCTGGCCCGGTACCCGTCCCGGGAAACGACCTGGAACGCGGCGTCCAGCAGGGCGCGGCGGTTGCGTTCCTTGGCTTCCGCTCTCGTCATTCTCATAGTTTGATTATTGCCGTAATCTCATTACGGAACCAGCCGGAGAGCTTCAAGGGGGAGTACTCATGGCCCAGATCGCGACACCGCGGGTGACCCGCCGAACGGTGGGCGCCATCGCCGACGGCGCCTTCAAGGTGCTGCTCGCCGCCGTCTACGTCGCCGGCGCCGCCCCGCTCGGCCGGTTGCTCGGCGTGCCCGTCTGGCTGATGGTCGTCTCGGGCGTGGCCCTGCTGATCGGCGGTGCCATCGAACTCGGGTACACCCGCAGCCGGTCGATGCGCACGTACACGCAGCTCATGGTCGGCTACGACAGCGGCTGGGTGCTGGCGGCCCTCGTCGGCCTCCTGATGGCGTGGCGGGGCAGCAGCGCCGGGGGTGAACTGTGGATCGGCTACCAGGCGGCCGCCCCCGTCATGTTCGCCGCGCTGCTGACAGCCGCCACTCCGACGCAGCCGGCATCGGACACCACAGAGGCCCCCGCCCACTGACGGCTCCTCCGATGGACCGAAGCAGTCCCGCCCCTGGACTTGTCCCACGCGGCGGGTTCACCGGCAAGCTCCATCTGAACGCGGCCCTTGCTTCACCTATCGAGATTCGATAGATTCCCATCGTAACTCGATGTAAGGATGGGCCATGGGAAAGCTGACAGTGGGTGCGCTGCGCGCCGTGCTCGTGGTGATGCTCGCCGGCACCGTGTTCGTACAGGCCGGGATGGTGTGGGCGTTGGTCACCGGGAGCGATCCGGAGGACGGGTCGCTTCCGCTGACCCCGCTGCGCGTGATCACGATCCTGGGCATGGTCTCGGTCCAGGTCGCCGTGGTCTGCGTATGGCGGCTGGTGTCGATGGTGCGACGCGGAACCGTGTTCTCCCACGCCGCCTTCCGGTACGTGGACATCGTGATCGGCGCGATCGTCGCGGCTGCCCTCGTGTGGTTCGCGGTCACGGCACTCAATGCGCCGGGCCAGCGGGACGACCCGGGCGTCACCCTCATCATGGGCGGGGTCGGCGTGGCCATCCTGGGGGTCGCGCTCATCGTGCTCGTGCTGCGGATGCTGCTCGCCCAGGCCGTCGCGCGCGACGTCGAAGCGGCGCAGATGCAGGCCGAGTTGGACGAGGTGATCTGATGCCGATCGTCGTCGACATCGACGTGATGCTGGCCAGGCGGAAGATGTCCGTGGGCGACCTCGCGAACCGCGTAGGGATCACGCCCGCCAACCTGGCGGTACTCAAGAACGGCCGCGCCAAGGCGGTGCGCTTCACCACGCTCGCCGCCCTCTGCGAGGTGCTCAACTGCCAGCCAGGCGACCTGCTGCGCTGGGAGACCGAGGACACCGCGGACGAATGAACGCCTCGCGTCCGCGCGGCGTACGGCACGCTCTGGTGGCGGCGCTTGCGTTGACCGCGTGCGCGGTTCTGGCCGGAGCGACCTCCCTGCTGGCGGTGGGTGAGTGGATCACCGATGCCCCGCCGTCCGTACCGGTCGCATGATCGGCCGGACAAGTCCTGGATGGCGACCGAGCTGGAACTATCTGGAGCGGTGAGGCATGTCGGTCGTTCCGAGGCTGGGCCATGCGATGTCGTCGACGACGAGAAACGGCTCGCCGGCCACCGTCGCGGGGGTCACCCCGGTGAACGCCATGACGTCCCGGTGCAGGTGGGACTGGTCGGCGTAGCCGGTGTCGGCCGCGACTCGGGCCGCGTGCTCACCCGCGACCAGGCGGTGGGCGGCATGGTCGAAGCGGACCAGCTTCACGGCGCGCTTGGGCGGCAGCCCGAGCTGCGACCGGAACCGGGACCACAGGCGCTTACGGCTCCACCCGACCTCGGCCGCGAGCCCGTCGACCCGGATCAGCCCACGGCTGACGACGATCCGGTGCCACGCCCAGGCCACCTCCGGGTCCACCGGCGGCCCCGCCTCGTGCCGGCGGGCGAGCAGCGCGTCCGTCAACGCGAAGCGGTCCTGCCAGGACGAGACCTCGCCGAGTCGCTCGCGGATCCGTGACGCCTCCCGGCCCCACAGGTCGCCCAGCGACACGACGGCACCGTCGAGGTCGGCGGGGGAGGCGCCCAGAACCGCGCGTGCGATCACCGGGGACAGGCGCACCTGTACGCACTCGACGTTCACTCCCCGAGCCCGGACCGCGCCACCGGACCCGAGCCCGGGCCCCGCGACGAGGCTGCCCCGCTGCTGCCGCCCGGCACAGTCGAGGACGGGCGAACCGGCGCCGAACTCGAGGACCAGCGTCACGGCCGGGTGCGGGACCATGCGGAGCGCGTCCAGCTCACGGACACGGAACCCGGCCATGCCGAGACCGGGCACCCGGCTGGGCCGCTGAGGGCATGCGACGTCCCACTCAGCCGCACCGTGCAGGAACGTGTGCACCCTCCCATGCTACGTGAGCCGGCTGACGGGAACATTCGTCCAATCCACCGGCGGTACCGGCGGTCACAGTGGGCCCATGACTGTTTCTGACGGCGATTCGTCCGTGAACGACGTTGCGATGACCGGGAGTTCGACCATGTCGCTGGACGACGGCGACATCCACGTGTGCCAGGACGGCCCCCGCGACGCCCCCGCACTCCTGCTCGTCCACGGGTCCGCGTCCTCGACCCGCTCGTGGGACCCGCTGGTTCCGCTGCTGACGGGGTCTCACCACGTCATCCGGATCGACCTGCTCGGGCACGGCCGGTCGGCCAAACCGGCCGACCGCAGCTACGCGCTCCCGTGCCAGGCACGTCGAGCCGGAGCGGTACTGGACCGCCTCGGCGTCGAACACGCCGTGGCCGTCGGTCATTCCAGCGGCGGCGCGGTCGCCACCGCCCTGGCCGAAGAGCGGCCGGAACTGGTGACCGCGCTCGTGTTCATCAACACCGGACCCAGCCTGGGCGCCCTCATCGCACCGGAGTCCGCCGCGATCGCCCCCGCGCAGTGGCCGCCGTCCGACGAACAGATCCGGCGGTTCGCGCGTACGGGTTTCAGCCGCGCGGGCTACCGGATCCCAGCGGAACTCCTGGACGACGTGCGCGGTATGACCCACCACTCGCTCACCGCGTCGATGGGGGCCACGCGTTCCTACCTGGAGCAGCGGGCGCTGCCGGATCGGCTGGCGGTCCTGGGCAAGCCGCTCCTGGTGGTCTTCGGCGAGGACGACCGCAGATGGCGATCCTCATCCGCCTTCGACTACCGCGCCGTTCCGGGCGTGGAGATCGAGTTGCTGCCCGGTCTCGGGCACTCGCCCCTGCTCGAGGACCCGCCGCGGACCGCCACCCCCCTGCTGGCCTTCACCGCGAGCCACGCCGTACGGAGGGACTGAATGGAAGGGAGGGGCGCCATGCGGATTCTCGTCTCCGGTGCCGGCATCGCCGGTCCGGTGCTGGCCTACTGGCTGACCAGGCACGGCTTCTCGGTCACCGTCGTCGAGCGCGCGCCGGCTCTGCGCAGGACCGGCGGCCACGCGGTCGACCTGTTCCGGCCCGCGGTGAACATCTCCGAGAAGATGGGCGTGCTCCCGCGTGTCGAGGAGCGGGCCACCGGCACGAACCGGATGACCGTCTACCGGGAGGGCGCCCGGCGGCCCGTCCGGGCGGACCTGTCCAAGATCTTCGGCGCCACCTCCGACCGGCACGTCGAGATCATGCGCGACGACCTGAGCGAGATCTACCACGACGCCACACGCGACGACGTCGAGTACGTCTTCGGTGACTCGATCACCGCGATCCCACCCGACGGCGAGGTGCGGTTCGAGAACGCCGCACCGCGCCGTTTCGACCTCGTCGTCGGCGCGGACGGCCTGCACTCCAACGTGCGCCGCCTCGTCTTCGACGCGGAGCCCCGCTGCAAAGCCTTCATCGGTGCCTACCTCGGGGTGCTGACCCTGCCGAACGTCTCCGACCTCGACGGCGAACTCCTCATGCACGTCGGCGTCGGCCGCACCGCCGGCATGTACGGCGCGCGGCACCTCGACGCCGCGCGAGCGCTGTTCCTGTTCCGCAGCGAGCGCGAACTCGACTACCACCACCGTGACGTGCACCGGCAGAAGGGCTTGCTGCGCGGTGCGTTCGCCGGCATGCACGCCCGCGTCGACCGCTGGCTGGACGAGCTCGACCGCACCCCGGCGTTCTACTTCGACTCGATCACCCAACTCCACATGGACACCTGGTCGCAGGGGAGGGTGACGCTCGTCGGCGACGCCGGCTACTGCCCTGGGCCGGCCGTCGGCGGCAGCACCACCCTGGCCGTCGTCGGCGCGTACGTCCTCGCCGGAGAGCTGGCCCGGGCGGGCGGTGATCACGTGCGGGCTTTCCCCGCCTACGAGCGCGTGATGGCGCCATACGTGCACGGCAGCCGCGCGGTCGCGCTGAGCGCGGCGAAGACCCTGATCCCCACCTCACCCCTCGGCGTGTGGGGACTGGCCCAGGGCGCCCGCCTCATCTCCGCCCTGCCCGCGGGTCCCAGCCGCGCCCTCGTCCGCCTCACCACCAAAAGCGCACGCCTCTACGACTCCGTGACCGTCGACGACTACCCGCCGTCGCACACCGCCTCTGGAGGCCAGGGTGGTCTCGCGGTGGAGTGAGCACGCGGGTACTGGGCGGCTGCAACGGATCCGCAGACGCGCAACGAACCTGCCCGCGGAAGGAGCGAGATAGGGTTACCCGCATGGAGAACGCACGTTCGGCAGGGCCGACAGGCTTCAGGTAGCCCGCCAGGAGATACCTGGCGGTTGCTGCGAACGGAGCCCCGTGACCCGCACCGCCCACCACCTTTCCCCTTCGCACAGTCGGAGCGCACACGAGCCCTCATCGGGGAGCCCCTGGCATTCTGTGGTTCTCCACGACCTCAGGTACAGCGCACGCAGCTTCACCGAGGCCGCACGGGAGGCCAGAAGGCCCCAGCCTCGCCTGGTCCGCCGCAGGGTGGACGTCTACTCGTTCGCCCGACACTCGCGGGACCGCTCCGTCGCCCAGTGGTCCGCAACGGAGGAACGCCGGGCGCGACAGCGGCTGCGTGCCCAAGTGGGCACGCTCCTGAAGCTGGTGAATTCCACCGCCGACGCACTCGCACTCGATGCCGCGGACACGGTGGACGTACCGCCCGCATGGCATCGGCGTGGTTCGCTCTGGCTCGCGTAGCGCCGGCCCGGCTCGGCCCGGGCCGGCCGTCGATCCCACCGGGACACAGGCCCTGCCCCCTGCCAACGACGGCTTATCGGTTGACCATGTCCCGGGTCTGGGCGTAGACCGTCGCGTCGATGAGCAGGTCCGTGTGACCGAGGCAGGTGGTCCGGGTGTTGGTCGCGCCGGACAGGGAGACGGAACTGTCGGGGTTGATCACGGTGTCGCAGGGCGACCACCAGGTCGCGTAACGGGGCGAGCCCGGCGTCTCGTCGCCGGAGTCGAGCGCGGTGAGGAAGCTCGAACCGGTGCGCATCTCGGTGCAGGACGTGTCGAAGCAGCTGTTGGCGCTGTCGGTCCCGTGGTTCGGCCCTCCCAGCGACACCCAGGCGTCGACCTTGGAGGTCCCCCCGAGGTTCTTCAGGTAGTAGCGCGAGGAGAGCCCGCCCATGGAGTGGCTGATGATGTCCACCTGTGGGGCGCCGGTAGCCGCGAGGAGACGGTCGACCTCGGAGGAAAGCTGCTGGGCGGTCGTGGCGTTCGACTGATGCCAATCGTAGGTCCACTGCGCCAGGTAGGAGGACGGCCAGCCGTCGGCCATGAAGCGGTTGGCCATGGTGTTCCAGTTGCTGCCGGTACCGCTGTAGCCGTGCACGAAGAGGATGGGATGGCTGGTGGAGCGGAAAGAGGAGGTGCTGGAAGCTCGGGCGGGACCTGTCGCCTGGACGGCGAGAAGGGCAGCGGCGGCGACGGCCGCGGACACGAGGGGTCTCTTCACGGAGGGTCCTCACGGAGTGCGGTTCGGAATGACGCTCGACGGTGCGTCTGAGGGGCACTGCGCGCGGCGTTTCCCGGAGTGCGGGATCCGTATCTGCGCGCGTGCGGGGGCGGGCCGACGGGCCGGTACGCCGTCAGCCACCGGGGGAGGTCTGGGGGATCGTTGCGGGGTGGCGTGAGCGTACTGACCGGTAGGTATCAGCCGTCAAGGGGCGTGCACCCTGTTTTTGACGGGGTGGTGTACCGGGGAAGGGCCGGAACTCCTCAGCACGTCGGCCGAGTTACTGCCGCCGCGGGGAATGGGGGCTCCCAGGTCTCGGCTCCGGTCTACGCCTGCTCGGCGAACCCCTCGGCGGCCTCGCCTGTGCCGGCGCTGACCAACCCCGTCTCGTAGGCGACGATGACGGCCTGGACACGGTCACGGAGTCCGAGCTTGGCGAGGATGCGGGCGACGTGCGTCTTGACGGTCGTCTCGGCCAGGTGCAGGCGGGCGGCGAGTTCGGCGTTGCTCAGCCCTCGGGCCAGCAGGCCGAGGACTTCCAGCTCGCGCGGGGTGAGCGGGGCGAGATCGCGGTGGAGTGAGGCGGTGTCACTGCCGCGCTGGGTGCCGTGCGGATGTCCGCCCGCGGCGCCGTACCGATGTTCGTCTCTCGCGAAACGCTGGACGAGCCGACGGGTGATGGCGGGCGCGAGGAGAGCGTCGCCGGTGCGGACCGTACGGACGGCCGCGGTCAGTTGCTCGGGGGTGACGTCCTTGAGGAGGAAGCCACTGGCGCCGGCGGACAGGGCCGCGTAGACGTATCGGTCGAGGTCGAAGGTGGTCAGAATGATGACGCGGGGTTCGCCGGGGGCACCGGTGAGGATCCGGCGGGTGGCCTCCAGGCCGTCCATCTCGGGCATCCGGACGTCCATCAGAACCACGTCCGGACGTGTACGGTCCACCGCTTCGACCGCCTCGGTTCCGTTGGTCGCCTCGGCGACGACGTCGATGCCGTCGGCGCCGAGGATCAACCGGAAACCGGTGCGGACGAGGGTCTGGTCGTCGGCGAGGAGCACCCGCAGTGGCTCGGTCACGGTGTCTCCAAGGGGATCAGGGCCTCCACACGGTAGCCGCCGGTCAGGCGCCGGCCGGTGTTCAGGACGCCGTCGTACACGGCGAGGCGCTCGCGCAGGCCGAGCAGGCCCCGGCCGCTTCCGGTGGCCGTGCCCGGATGTCCACCGGTGTCCGTGACTTCCACCCGGAGCCGTTCCGGGCCGTATTCGACGGTCACGGCGGCGGTGGCGCCACACGCGTGCTTGACGGTGTTGGTCAGGGCTTCCTGGACCACGCGGTAGGCGGCCAGTTCAAGGCCGGGCGGGAGGGGACGGGGCGGGCCGGTCACGGTCAGGTCGACCCGCAGTCCGGTGTCCCTGACCCGTCCGACCAGCGTTTCCAGCTGGTCCAGGCCGGGCTGTGGGGCCAGCTCCGCCGCCGGGTCGGCCGGGTCCGCGCCCCCGCCCGCCCCCTCGCCCTCGTCGGCCATGGTGAGCAGTCCCATGACGTGGCGCAGCTCGGTCATGGCCGCCCGCCCGCTCGCCTCGACGGCGAGCAGCGCCTCGCCGGCCTGCTCGGGGGAGGCCTTCATGATCTTGCGGGCGGCCCCCGCCTGGATGATCATCACGCTGACGCTGTGCGTGACGACGTCGTGCAGTTCGCGGGCGATCCTGGCCCGCTCGTGCTCCACGGCCCGCCGCAGCGCCTCGGCCTGTTCGCGTTCCAGGGCGGTGAGCCGGGCGCGGCCCTCGTCGGTTCGGAGCTTCCAGGTACGCAGCCCGATGGCGGCCACGGCCATCGGGACCAGGATCAGCAGGGCGATGTACTCGTTGGGGACGATCGGTGTCACCGAGTTCCCCGAGGTTCCGACCAGGACGACCGACGCCGGCAACGCCGCCAGGGTCGCCACCCGGTACGGGCTGTACACGGCGGCGCTGTACACGGCGATGACGAACGCGTAGAAGGTCAGCCGCATCACACTCTGCGGCGTCGCCAGCGTCGCGGCCGTCACGATGCACAGCACGGCGAGCGGGTAGCGGCGGCGCAGGGCCAGGGCGCCCGAGGCGACGACCGCAAGGGTCACCATGAGGGCCAGACCGCCGGGGCCGGAGGGACGCGGCACCGCGCGCTCCACGCCGGGCGCGATCTCACGCACCACGACGTTGTCGACGTTGTCGATGCCGTAGTAGACGGTGACGATGCCGAGTGCCAGCGCCATCAGCACGTCGAACCGCCAGGCGCGCCGGCTGGGCCGCAGCGTCGGGCCGCTCGGAAGCCCGGCGTCGCGGACCGTCCGGCGGGCGGCATCCCGCAGCGACTCCAGCGTCGTACGTACGTCCATCACCGGTTCATTGTCGCCGCCGCGCGCGGCCCTCGGACTCCGTCCCCGCGGTCGTTCCCACCGCACCGGATACATCACCCGCCTACATCGCAGGGATGACGCGCCCGGGGCTCGTCCCGGCGCGGTACGGCAATGGGTTCGGACGGCCGACGCGCGCGAGCCGGGTCCGCTCCTAGCGTTCACCCAGCCAACCGCCCGTACGCGAGGAGCCTTTCATGACCATGCCGCTGATCGAACTGCGCGGGGTGAGCCGCCGGTACGACGACGGCCCGCCCGCTCTGCACGAGGCGTCGCTGACCGTGCAGCCCGGCGAGGCCGTCGCGATCCTCGGTCCTTCCGGCAGCGGCAAGTCCACGCTGCTCAACCTGATCGCCGGCCTGGACCGGCCCGACACGGGGACGGTCACCGTGGACGGGGTGCGGGTGGACCAGTTGGGCGAAACCGGATCGGCGCTCTACCGGCGGTCGAAGATCGGCATGGTCTTCCAGTTCTTCAACCTCCTCGACGATCTGACCGTCGCCGACAACGTCGTCCTGCCGGCGCGCCTCGCGGGTATGGCACATGGCGAGGCAGACCGTCGTGCGGGGGAGGTCCTGGAACTGCTGGGTATCGACCGGCACGCCCGCGCCTACCCGGGGCGGCTGTCCGGCGGCGAGCGGCAGCGCGTCGCGGTGGCCCGGGCCTTGATGAACCGGCCGGCCCTGCTCCTGGCCGACGAGCCGACCGGGGCCCTGGACACGGCTGCCGGACAGGACGTCAGCAACCTGCTCACCGGCCTCAACGCCGAGGGACAGACCATCGTCGTGGTCACCCACGACCTGGCTCTGGCCCGGTCCTGCACGAACCGAACAGTCCGGATCGCCGACGGCCGGATCACCGATGACACCCGGTCGCACGTCGGGTCGCGGGTCGTCGCCTCGGAGACCGTCCGATGACCGCGCTCGGCAAAGTGGTGCGCTCCGGGGTGGGACGCCGCCGGGTGCAGACGCTGGTGATCGGGCTCGCCACGATGATGGCGGTGGCCGCCTCCGCCCTCGGCGGATCGCTGCTCGTGGTGTCCGACGCGCCCTTCGACGACGCCTTCGCCAAGCAGCACGGCGCACATCTGTCCGTGCAGTTCGACGCGGGCAAGGCGAGTGCCGGGCAGCTGTCGAGGTCCAAGGATGCCGAAGGGGTGAGCAGTGCGGCCGGGCCGTTCCGTACGGCGACGGTCACCCCGCGGTCGGACGGGGCGGGCCCCAACTGGCCGATGACCGTGGTCGGCCGGGGTGATCCCGGCCGAGACGTGGACGAGGTGGCACTGCTCGAAGGGCGGTGGCCCGCGCACCCGGGTGAGATCGTGCTCTCCGCCGACTCCTCGCTCGTACCGGCCCTGGGCATGAAGGTCGCCTTCCCCGGTCCGTCCGGCGGTCCGACACTGCAGGTGGTCGGCGTGGCCCGCTCGGTCACGCGGACCGCCGACGCCTGGGTGGTTCCGTCCCAGATGCCGGCGCTCATCGCGTCCGGCAGCGGCGGCTACCAGATGCTCTACCGCTTCACCGCAGCAGACACCGCCGCACAGATCACCGCGGGCGCCCGAGCCGTGACAAAATCCCTGCCACCGGGAACCGCCGTCGGCCGGCAGTCCTGGCTCACCGTCAAGAAGTCCGCCGAGCGCGACACCGCCCCCTACGTACCCTTCCTCATCGCGTTCGGGGCCCTGGGCCTCGTCATGTCGGTGCTCATCGTCGCCAACGTCGTCGCGTCCGCCGTCGGCACGGGAACGCGCCGCATCGGCATCCTCAAGGCCGTCGGCTTCACCCCGGCCCAGGTCGTGCGGGCCTACGTGGGCCAGGCGCTGGTCCCGGCGGCCGCCGGCACGGCCCTCGGTGTCCTCGCCGGCCACCTGCTCGCCGTCCCCGTACTGGCCGAGACCCAGGAGGCCTACGGCACCTCGTCCCTGGCCATCGCCCCCTGGGTCGATCTGGCGGTGATCGCCGGGGTACTCGCCCTGGTGGCGGTGACCGCGTGGGCGAGTGCCTGGCGGGCCGGGCGGCTGCGTACGGTCGATGCGCTCGCCGTCGGCCGTACCACGTCGGCGGGACGCGGCCGGTGGGCGGCCCGCCTGGCCGGACGGCTGCCGCTGCCGCAGCCGGTCGCCCTGGGCCTGGCCCGGCCGTTCGCACGGCCCGCCCGTACGCTGGCCATGGGCACGGCGATCCTGTTCGGCGCCATCGCTGTCACGTTCACCGTCGGGATGGGCGACTCGCTCGGCCAGGTGATGAAGGCCAAGGCCCACGATGCCGCCGATGTCGTCGTGCCCGCACCCCTGCCGGACATCGGACCCCGAGGCTCCGGCCCCGAGAAGCGACCCGAGCCCGATCCCGGCGCCGTCGCCCGGACCATCGAGGCCGCCGCCGGAACCGGGAAGTACTACAGCGCCTCGACGGTTCGGGCGACCGTGTCCGGCCTGACCGGCACCATCGACGTGATCGCCTTCACCGGCGACGCCTCCTGGGGCGGCTACACGATGGTCTCGGGCCGCTGGATCGACAAGCCCTCCGAGGCCGTGGTCCCGACGCCCTTCCTCGTGGCCACCGGCACCCGCATCGGCGACACCGTCACCCTGAACGGCCTGGCCGAGCCGGTCGCGGTCCGGATCGTCGGCGAGGTCCTCGACCCCCGCAACGACGGCATGCAGGTCTTCACCGACGTCTCGACCCTCACGGCCGCACGTCCCGACCTGACGGAGACGAGCCATCACATCGACGTCGCGTCGGGCACCGACGTGACCGGCTACGTCGATGCGCTGAACCGGGATCTGGCACCGCTGGGGGTCACCGCCCGGGCCGGCGGACTCGACGCCGGCGGTGACATGGTCGTCACGCTCAACGCGCTCTCCGCGATCCTCACGCTGATGCTCGTCGCCGTCGCCGCGCTCGGCGTGCTCAAAGGCGTGCTGCTCGACACCCGCGAGCGCGTCCGGGAGATCGGGGTCCACAAGGCGCTCGGCATGACCCCCCGGCAGACCGTCGCGATGGTCCTCACCTCGGTCGTCCTGACCGGGCTCGTCGCGGGCGCTGTGGGCGTGCCGCTCGGTGTGGCCCTGCACGGCTGGGTCATCCCCGCGATGGGCGACAGCGTGGGACTCCGCCTCCCCGGTTCCGTCCTCGCCGTCTACCACGTGGCCGAACTGCTCCCCCTGGCACTCGGCGGCCTGCTCATCGCCATCCTGGGTGCGCTCCTGCCCGCCGGCTGGGCGGCCAGGGCCCGTACCGCCACGGCCCTGCGCACCGAGTAAGAGGTCGGTCGGTGCCCTGCGACCGACGCGGGGCGCGCACCCCGTCCCGGGCGACGGAAAGGCCGGGCAGGAGAGTCCTGCCCGGCCGCGGTGGCCGCTTTCCGGACCGCCGTACCGTGAGCCACCGGCTCCGAGGTCCGGCGACGACCGCTTACACGAACCGGCAGGTGGCCGTCGACGGCGCCGAAGCGGTCACATCACTGACCACCACGCGGTGGTCCTCGTTGCGGGTGTTATGCGGGTAGCAGGCCCGCGAGTTGATGCCCTGGTGCAGCAGGTAGTCGAACTTCTTGCCCGTGCCCTCCTGGGTTCCGTTGCACCACCGGTGGTGGCTCTTGCCGCAGTACGGATCGACGTCCCGGTAGGCCGGACGCTCTGCCCACACCGGGCCGATGGCGGTGTCCCAGGGCTGGGTGTCGAAGTCACCGCCCAGCAGGGTGCGCCGGTAAGGGCCCGCCACCGCGTTCAGGGCGGCCCAGCGGTGGGCCAGGGCCGGCGCACAGATCGCGGCCGCGAAGAAGACGACCGAGCCCAGGTGGCCGAGGCCGGCGGTGGCGGTGAGATCGCCTGCGGCGGTGCCGAGGGCGAACTCGGCCAGGACGGCCGCCCAGTGGAACCCCTCGCGGCGACGGGTGCGGGCGCCATGGATGGACAGCGTCCGCTCGACCTGTCGCCGGCGGTCGATAGCGTGACCCCCGTGATGGTGGGAACCGAGGAAACCCGGCTGGTCGTGCTGCGCGGGAACAGCGCCTCAGGCAAGTCGTCCGTCGCGGTCGGCCTCCGTGAGAGGTTCGGCCGCGGACTGGCCCTGGTCGGCCAGGACAACATCCGCCGCACCGTGCTGCGCGAGCGCGACCGGCCCGGAGCGGCGAACATCGGCCTGATCGACCTGACGGCCCGCTACGCCCTGGACGCCGGCTATCACGTCGTGGTGGAAGGCATCCTGTACGCCGACCGCTACGGCGACATGCTCGCCCAACTGCGCGCCGACCACCGCGGACCGACCCACGCCTACTACCTGGACGTCCCGTTCGACGAAACCCTCGCCCGGCACGCCACCAAGCCGATCGCCGACGACGTCGACGAGACGCAGCTACGAGACTGGTACCGGCCGCTCGATCTACTGCCCGGCGGCATCGAGACCATCATCGGCGCCGACAGCGCCCTGCACGCGACCATCGACCGCATCATGCTCGACACCGGCCTGGCCCGGCTGCCCGCACTGGACCGCTGACCGGGGCACCCCTGCGACAGCACCTGGCCGGCATCGCCGAGACGGACGCCCGAAGCCCTCTCCAGCCACCGGCCACAGGACGCCGGCCACGTCGTACCGCCCCGGCAGCAGACTGTGCGGAAGGACCAGGCCTCCCGTGATCACCGCTGGCCGCCGACCTCCGGCGCCCCTGGGAGAGGCCGGCGGAACCGAACAGGCAGACACCTGCCCGCGTCCGCAGGGGGTTCAGGAAACTGCGCGCGAAGACCGGCTCCCCAGCCAGTGCACCGAAACCCATCCGGCCCGGCCCTGGCAGACCATCCGGCTCGAAGAACCGCAGTTGGAAACGCCAGCTCAGTCGCCAGTTTTTCCGTCCGTGCGCTCTCGCAGGAAGTCGGCGTGTCCGTTGTGGCGGGCGTACTCCTGGATCATCTGCACGTAAAGCCAGCGCAAACTGAGGGCGGTGCCGTTCGAGGAGGTGAACGTCTCGTCGAGATCATGTCCGGCTGCTGCCGCCTCGCACCAGGCAACCTCGGCCCGGAACCGCTCGAAGTCCCGTTCCGCGTTCACCGCGTTGACTCCCGCAATGCCCTCATCGCCGTCTCCGGGGTCAGTGAAGACATTCCCGATGGCCTCACCTGCGAAGCGCCGCCGGAACCACGACCTCTCTACCTCCGCCATGTGACGGACCAGGCCCAGCAGGGTGAGGTTCGACGGTTCCACGGTGGTTCGCGCCAGTTGAGTCGGCTCCAGCCCTGCGCATTTGGCCAGCAAGGTCTCGCGGTGCCAATTGAGCCAGCCTTCCAGCATCTGACGCTCAGGAACCGTGACCAGATCACCGATCCGTGTAGTGCGCTCAATCTGCGGCGCTATCCATGTCATGGGCCTACCCTGGCCGACCAGCTCAGCGCAGCGGCGTCCGGCACGCGACCGGCTTGGTCTGCGGTCCGGGATCGTGGTTGCCGACCAGGTCACTCCGTTATGGGCAGGCACTCGGCGAGCAGGTCGACGACGTCCCGCCAAGCTCGCTGCGCGTGCTGAGGGTGAAAACCGACCCCAGGACGCACGATGTGGTCGACCGGTGGGTGATGGAAGGCGTGCAAGGCGCCGCCGTAGACCACGAGGCGCCAGTCGACGCCCGCAGCCTGCATCTCGGCAGTGAATGCGTCCCGTTGCGCGGGCGGCATGATCGGGTCTTCCGACCCGACCCCGGCCCACACCGGGCAGTGAATGCGCGCCGTCTCGCCTGGTCGGCCCGTGATCAGTCCGTTCACTGTCGCGATCGCGCGCAGGTCGACGCCGTCGCGCCCGAGTTCGAGCGCGATTGCGCCCCCGGTGCCGTAGCCGACGGCGGCGATCCGGTCCGGGTCGGTCCGCGGCTCGGCGCGAAGCACGTCGAGCGCCGCGTGGCCGATGCCTCGCATCCGGTCGGGGTCGGCGAGCAGCGGCATGCAACGGGCCAACATCTCCTCAGGGTCGTCCAGATAGCGCCCGCCGTGGAGGTCGAAGGCCAGGGCCACGTATCCCAGCTCGGCGAGCACATCGGCCCGGCGGCGCTCGACATCGCTGAGCCCCATCCCCTCGGGCCCGACCAAGACCGCGGGCCGGCGGTCGGCACCGGCCGGGAGCGCGAGATGCCCGATCATCGTCAGGCCGTCGGCCGCGTATTCGATCGTGCGCGTGGTAACCGTCGTCATGAGCCTGGACTGTAGTGATCGTCGAGCCCGGTCGGGCCGGTGTTCTGCCGCCGGCAGAAGGCAGCACGAAATCCGGCGCTAAGCCCTTCGCGGGCCTGAGAGCGCTTTGATCCGGGGCTCTACGGGAGCGGAGCCTTCGGCAGTCGTGGTGACACACCGAGCCGCGCCGATCAACGGCGCTCACCATCATCCGGCATTACACCAAGCGGGCCGGGGCGCACCCGGCGAGCGACCCCTCCGTCGGCGGGACCTCTCGCCCTTCGACCGTGCGGGTGTCTTCCGGTGTGCCGGGCGACGGCCTGACAGGAGCGGTTGCGGGCGCGATCTAGCCTCGGCGGCATGCTGGGGCTTCCTGTTCATGTCCGTGCGTGTCTGTTCGACCTCGACGGGGTCCTCACCCAGACCGCGAAGGTGCACGCGGCCGCCTGGAAGGAGATGTTCGACGGCTATCTCCGCGAGCGCGCGGCACGCGAGGGGACCGAGTTCCGCCCCTTCGACGCGGTGGACGACTACGACGAGTACGTCGACGGGCGGCCCCGCGAGGACGGCGTACGCACCTTCCTCGCCGCACGCGGGGTGCACCTGCCCGAGGGAACACCGGACGACCCGCCGGAGGCGGAGACGGTGAACGGGCTCGGCAACCGCAAGAACGCCCTGGTGCTCCGGCGGATCCGCGAGGAAGGGGTGGAACCCTACGAGGGCTCGGTCCGCTTCCTGCACGCGGCGCGGGAGGCAGGCCTGCGCCGCGCGGTGGTGTCGTCCAGCGCGAACTGCCGGGACGTCCTGGCCGCGGCCGGCATCGAGGACCTGCTGGAGGAACGGATCGACGGAGTCGTGGCGCACGAACGCCGTCTGCGCGGCAAGCCCGCCCCGGACACCTACCTCGAGGGGGCCCGCAGCCTGGGCGTCGAACCGGGCGAGGCCGCCGTGTTCGAAGACGCCCTCGCCGGTGTCGAGGCCGGGCGGGCGGGCCGGTTCGGTGTGGTCGTGGGTGTCGACCGGGTGGGACAGGCGGACCAGCTGCGCGCGCACGGAGCGGACATCGTCGTACGGGACCTGGCCGAGCTTCTGGAGCCGCGGTGATCACCCATCCCAGCTACACGGTCGAGCCGTGGTGCCTGCGCGAGACCGAGCTGAACCTGGACGTGCTCGCCCAGAGCGAATCGGTGTTCGCGCTGTCCAACGGACACATCGGCTGGCGCGGCAACCTGGACGAGGGCGAGCCGCACGGCCTCCCCGGCGCCTACCTCAACGGCGTCTACGAGCGCCACCCGCTGCCCTATGCGGAAGCGGGCTACGGGTATCCCGAGTCCGGCCAGACGATGATCAACGTCACGGACGGCAAGGTCATCCGTCTGCTCGTGGACGACCACCCGTGCGACCTGAGGTACGGCCGGCTGAACGCGCACGAACGCGTTCTGGACTTCCGCACCGGCGTCCTCAGCCGCACGGCCCAGTGGACGACGCCCGGCGGCCGCACCGTCCGGATCACGTCACAGCGGCTCGTGTCCTTCACCCAGCGCGCGGTGGCCGCGATCGTCTACGAGGTCGAGCCGACCGACGGACCGGCCACGGTGGCCGTACAGTCCGAGCTGGTCGCCAACGCGCAACTGCCCCGTCTGCACGGGGACCCGCGGGTGGCCGCGGCGATCGAATCCCCGCTGGTCGCCGAGGAGTACTTCGCCCAGGACACCCGCCTGCGGCTCGTGCACTGCACCGCCAACAGCGCACTGCGGGTGGCGGCAGCGGCCGACCATCTCGTCGAGGGCCCCGAGAGCACACGCTGGACGGCACAGAGCGAGCCCGACGTCAGCCGTCTGACGGTGACCGCGGACCTGGTCCCCGGGCAGCCGCTGCGCCTGGTCAAGTTCGTGGCCTACGGCTGGTCGGGGCAGCGTTCGCTCCCCGCCGTGCACGACCAGGTGGACGGAGCGGTGGCAGCCGCGGTCAGCACGGGGTGGGACGGGCTGCTCGCCGCGCAACGGGCGTACCTGGACCGCTTCTGGGCCGGCGCGGACGTCGAGGTCGAGGGGGACGCGCAGATCCAGCAAGCGGTGCGGTTCGCTCTCTTCCACGTGCTCCAGGCGGCGGTCCGCAACGAGAACCGGGCCATCCCCGCGAAGGGCCTGACCGGGACCGGGTACGACGGGCACTCCTTCTGGGACACCGAGTCGTACGTGCTGCCCGTCCTGACGTTCACCGCGCCCGAAGCCGTCGCGTCGGCACTCAGATGGCGGCACCGGATGCTGCCGGCGGCCCGGGAACGCGCGAGCCAGCTGGGCCTGTCCGGAGCGGCGTTCCCCTGGCGGACGATCGACGGCGCCGAGAGCTCCGCCTACTGGCCCGCCGGCACGGCCGCCTTCCACATCAACGCCGACATCGCCATGGCCGTCGTCCGGTACGTCATGGTGACCGGCGACGAGGACTTCGAGCGCCGTGAGGGTCTCGATCTCCTCGTGGACACCGCACGGCTGTGGCGTTCCCTCGGACACCACGACGCGGAAGGCGTCTTCCACATCGACGGGGTGACCGGACCCGACGAGTACAGCGCCATCGGCCGCGACAACCTGTACACCAACCTGCTGGCCCGGCAGAACCTACTGGCCGCCGCGGACGCGGCCGCGCGCTATCCGGACCGGGCCGCGGAACTCGGTGTCGACGACGAGGAGACCGCGGTGTGGCGGGACGCCGCGACCCGCATGGCGGTGCCGTACAACGAGTCCCTCGGTGTACACGAACAGTCCGCCGGGTTCACGACCCTCCAGCGCTGGGACTTCGAGGCGACCCCACCCGAGAACTATCCGCTGCTGCTCCACTACCCCTACTTCGACCTCTACCGGAAACAGGTGGTGAAGCAGGCCGATCTGGTGCTGGCGATGATGGAGTGCCCGCACCTCTTCTCCGAGGACCAGAAAGCGCGCAACTTCGCCTACTACGAAGCGCTCACCGTCCGCGACTCCTCCCTGTCCGCGTGCTGCCAGGCAGTGCTCGCCGCCGAGACCGGCCACCTCCGTCTGGCCTACGCCTACCTCGGCGAGGCCGCGCTGATGGACCTCGACGACCTGGAGCACAACACCCGCGACGGGCTGCACATCGCCTCCCTCGCCGGCACCTGGATCGCCCTGGTCGCGGGTTTCGGCGGCCTGCGCCGGTACGTCGGCGAAGACGGCAGACCCGACCTGCTCGCGTTCGCACCGCGCCTGCCGGAAGCACTGTCCAGGGTCGCGTTCACCGTGCTGGTCCGCGGCCGCAGGCTGAAGGTGGACATCGGCCCGTCCCGAACGCGTTACCGGCTGGTGGAAGGCGAACCACTCGTCGTACGGCACCACGGGGAACCGGTGACCCTGACCACCGACGCCCCACTGGACCGGCCGATGCACCCCCCGACCGCACGCCCCGAGCCGCAGCAGCCACCGGGCCGCCACCCGGCGGGCCTGCTCACCGGGGAGGATCAGCAGGCGGGGACACAGGACTAGGGGCCACGGGGCCGGCGGCAGGCGGAATCCGGCGGCAGGTGGAATCACCGCACGTGACGAAGCACTACGGGGCGGTGCCGTACCGCTTCACGTCCCGCCGCCCCCCGCCCGTCGTCGCCGATCGCCAGACGCCGGGAGCGACGGCGTGGACGCGTTTGAACGCCCGGCTGAACGCCTCCTCCGAGTCGTACCCGACACGATGAGCGACGGCGGCTACCGAATGCCCGGTCGTCGCGAGCAGGTTCTCGGCCAGGTGCATCCGCCAGTCGGTCAGGTAGCGCATCGGTGCCCGCCCGAGCACCTGGCGGAACCGCTCGTCCAGCACGGAACGGGACACCGCCACCGTCTCGGCGAGCTGTCGAACGGTCCAGCGGTGCTCCGGTGCGGCGTGCAGGCGCGCCAGCACCGGAGCGAGGACCGGATCCGCGAGCGCCGCCAGCCACCCGGTGTCGATCGCCGGCGCGGTGGCCAGGTGCAGTCGCAGGGTTTCCAGCAACACCAGTTCCGGAAGCCGCGTCGCCGTCCGCTCGGGGCCCGGTGCCGCCGAACCGGCCGCCAGAGCGAAATCGATGCTGGAGCGGATCCACGCCGCCGTGGGTCCCTCGGGCGGCCGTACGACGAAGATCCGTGGCAGCGCCTGGAGGGCGGGGTTGAACAGCGGATGGTCGCAGTGCAGATAGCCGCACACGATGTCCGTCCGTGCCCCGCCGGCACCGTGACGAAGCACCGGCAGGGTCCGCCACGGAGGCGGATCGAGCAGCTCCAGGATGGGAACCTCCCGCGCCGCCTCGGCTCCGCCCATCGCGTGCTGCTCGCCGTAGGGCACGACGACGACGTCGCCCTCCCGGGCCCACACGCGCTCACCGTCAGGTAGCCGGACCCAGCAGGTTCCACCGGCGACGATGTGGAAAACGATCAGGCGTTTCGCGGCCGGTCGGAGGATCCGTACCAGCTGCTCGGTCGTCGGGGACCGGTAGGCCCATCCCTCCGTGAACTCGGCCCGGAAGAAGATCGCTCCGTCGAGCCGCAGCCCCTGGAGAGCCGCGTCCAGTCGGTCCCGCGCCGCTGCCGATCCCGTCACCGCCCGACCGGAACCATCCGCGGGGTCGCGGCTAGGAGCCCCGGTCCTGCGGTCATGGCTCATCCCGCCTGGCCTCACGAGTATCGATTCTGGCACCGCCAAGGGTGCCCGTCACGAAGGGAAGGACCATGGCGCTGTTCCTCGACGTCCACACGATCAGCGGGGGCGTCACCGCGGAAGACGCGGCCAAGGCTCACCAGGCGGACCTGCAGACGCAGGGCAGGTTCGGGGTCCGCTACCTGCGGTACTGGGTGAACGAACCGCAGGGAAAGGTCTTCTGCCTCATCGAGGCTCCCTCCGCGCAGGCCGCCACCGCCGTGCACCAGGAGGCGCACGGCCTGCTCGCCGACGACATCTTCCCCGTCGAGGAGGGCGCCTGAACGACACGTCGGACCACGGTCCGCGGGACCGTGTGGTGAGACCCGGCCCCGGGGCGCTCGGACGACCGGTCACGGGCGGGGCGGTCGGCCGGCGGCTGGGGCGGAAGACGAGCAGATGCCTCATGCTGGCGCTATGGGATGGTTCGCCACGGACCCGACCTGCACCTTCTGCGGCATCGTCTCCGGCCGTGTGCGCGCCAGCCGTGTGTACGAGGACCCGCAGGTCTTGGCCTTCATGGACATCCACCCGGCCGCGCCCGGCGACCTCCTGGTCATTCCCACGGCGCACGCGGCAGGCCTTGAGGACATCGACGAGACCTTGGCGGCCCACCTGTTCCGGGTCGTCCACCTTCTGGTGCGGGGGCTGCGGCGCTCGGGGCTGCCGTGTGAGGGAGTGAACGTGTTCCTCGCCGATGGCGAGGCAGCCGACCAGACGGTCTTCCACCTTCATTTCCACGTCTTTCCCCGCACCGCGGACGACCGGTTCCGTCTGGAGGTCAGGTGGCAGGAAAGGTCCCGAGCGGACCTGGACGACGATGCCGCACGGATCAGGACAGGCTTGGCGCGCAGCGGATACCGCCCCTGACAGCCAGGGCGCGACCCCGGGCGCGACCGCCCGGCAGAGGCTGCGGTCAAGGGGGCGGGTGCCGTGGGTACGATCCCCGCCCCCTGCTACCTGGTCTACCTGGTCTTACGCGGCAAGGGCATGGCCGGGGTGGAGTACGACCTTGGTGTAGCCCTCGATGCGCTTGTCGAACTTCTCATACGCCTGGGGTGCCTCCTCCAGCGGCAGTTCGTGGGAGACCACGAAACTGGGCTTGGCGCGCCCGGAGATGATCATATCGCGCAGCTGACGGTTGTACCGCTTGACGTTGCACTGGCCGGTGCCCATCTGCTGGCCCTTCTCGAACATCCTGCCGATGGAGACGAGAAGTTGGCCGTGCTTGGCGTGTTCGTCGGGGCCGCCGGGGTCGGCGGGGACGTAGAGGCCGGGGACGCCGAGCTTGCCGGTGGGCCGTACGGTTTCGACGAGGGTGTTGAGGACGACGGCGGGCTCTTCGTGGCTGGCATCGTGTGCTTGCGCCTGGTAGCCGACGGCGTCGACGCCCTTGTCGGTTCCTTCGCCGTTGGTCTGTTCCTTGATCTGCTGGGCTGGGTCGCCCTGGGTGAAGTCGATGGGGATGGCTCCGATTTCCTCTGCTTTGGCGAGTCGTTCGGGGACTCGGTCGACGGAGAAGACCTTCGCCGCGCCGCGCAGGAGTGCGGAGTAGGCGGCCATGAGGCCGACGGGGCCGGCACCGAAGACGGCGACGCTTTCACCGGGGGAGACCCCGGCGAGTTCGCATCCGTGGTAGCCGGTGGGGAAGATGTCGGCGAGGAGGACGAAGTCGGTTTCGAACTCTTCGCCGGGTGGGAGTTTCAGGCAGTTGAAGTCGGCGTAGGGAACGCGTAGGCGTTCGGCCTGGCCGCCGGTGAAGGGGCCCATGGCGACGTAGCCGTAGGCGCCGCCGGCGAAGCCGGGGTTCACCGTCAGGCAGAAGCCTGTGTTCCCGGCGAGGCAGTTCTTGCAGAATCCGCAGGCGACGTTGAAGGGCATGACGACGCGGTCGCCCTTGGACAGGGAGGTCACGCCGCTGCCGACTTCCTCGACGATGCCGAGGTTCTCGTGGCCGAAGACGATGCCGGCCTCGGCTGCGGTGCGTCCTTCGTACATGTGCAGGTCGGAGCCACAGATCGCAGTGGACGTCACCCGTACGAGCACGTCGTTGGGGTGCTGGATCTGCGGGTCGTCGACGTCCTTCACCGTGACGCTGAAGGGCCTTTCGTAGACAACGGCTTTCACCTGTGTCACCTCCGCGTCGAGTGCTGGGGGGCGGCTGCGAGGGCCGACCGCTGCGGGGGTCCGGGGTGGGGTCCCGAGGGACCGTGCCGTGGCCTGTGCGCTCGCTTCACCGCCGGTACTTCCAGCAAACGCCCGCAGGTCACAGGCTGCAACCCGCCGCGGCGAGCACTCGGCGAGGACCGGTGCGAGGGGCTGCCCGGCCGGGAGCCGTGGTGCCTGCCAGGCTGGCACGGGTACCCTTCGCGGTCGCCTGTGCACGGTCGGTCGCCGACTGGGCGTGCCGGGCTGAGATCGATCGGTCAGCCCGGCTGGGTGCGTCTCCAAGCGTCGCCCCGCCGGTTTCTACTGGCGTCAGCCCCTGCCACGCCCCGTGCGCCCGCACCCGGGCAGCTCGTGCTCGGAGCGGACAGATCATCATGGGGGAATGTCTGAGAACCAATCCTCTCCGGCACCAACTGTGGTGCGGCTGGCCCAGTACACGAAGGCGGACCAGGAGGAGATCCTGGGCAGCGGTGACGATCCCTTCGGTGTCGCCTGGGCCGGTCTGACCTGGCTGCCGAAGGAAGAGCACTTCGGCATCAAGCACGACGGCCGGCTCGTGGCACACGCCGGTCTGCTGCGACTACCCATCGCTGTCGGTGACACCGAGACAGAGGTGGTGGGCGTCGGCGGGGTGGCCGTAGCACCCGGCATGCAAGGCCAGGGGCTGGCACGGCTTGTCGTCACCACCGCGCTGGAGCACGCCCGAACGCTGGGTCCTCACCACGCACTCCTGTTCTGCCGTCCTCCCCTCGTGCCGCTCTACCAGCGCCTGGGATGGCACCCGCTCGACGATGACGTACTCGTCGAACAGCCCGAGGACCGCCTGGTGATCATGCCGCTGCGGACCATGGTGACGCCCCTGCGCGATGACGCCCGCTGGCCCTCGGGGCCGGTACGACTCTTCTCGCTCCCTATGTGACGGGTCCCATCGAGCAGGAGTGCAGGCTCCCGGACACGCGGCGGGCCTGCCCCGCCCGCGGCTCGTACTGTTGATGTGGACTCCGCCGTAGTCACCTCGTTCGGTGTTGGGCAGGTTGACGTACTTGCTCATGTGGCCGGGTTGGGGATCCTTGCCGAACTCGGCGTTGTCGTAGGCTTCCCCGGGGGCTTTGAGGGAGCGCAGGGCGTCGGCGTCGATGCCGGGGGTGAAGACCTCGGCTCCGATCAGCCAGTCCGCGGACTCGGCGCTCTGGTGGGCCGACCATTGTTTGACCAGCGTTCCGAAGACGTCCGAGATGGATTCGTTGAGCGCGGGACACCTCCCGGGTGAGGGGAACGGCCGCGAAGGGCTGGTCGCTCGGGTGCGGGTGCGGGTGCGGGTGCGGGTGCGGGTGCGGGTCGGTGTGCTGTCATGCGGTCGACTACGGCAGGTTGAGGTCGAAGACGACGGGGCAGTGGTCCGATGCCTTGGGCTTGTTCGGTCCCACGCCGGGGAAGCGGGGGCCGGTGTACTTGACGGCGCGCAGTGGCATCCCCTTGCGGAAGACCTCCGGCAGTGTGTCGGGCGCCGCGCGGGCCAGTGACGCGGAGGGCAGGAGATAGTCCAGCTGCCGGTATTCGTCACCGCCGTCCCAGTAGTGGGTCCACCGCTCGTCCTGGGGCAGGCGGGCGATCACGTTCTCGACCTGGTCCCAGGTGACGAGCTGGACGATGCCCGAGCCGCCGTCGCCGTCGGGTTCCAGATAGTCGTTCAGATCGCCCAGGACCACGAACGGGTGGTCTCCCGGCGCCTGGTGCCCGAAGCGGTCGGTGACGATGTCCAGCACCTTCTGGGCCTGCCGCTCGCGTTTGCCCCGGGTCTGGGAGCGTCCGCCGCGCATGGACTTGAAGTGATTGACGAAGAGCGTGACGGACGTCGTCCCGCCCGGCCCCGTTTCCTGGCCGACTTCGATGTCCACTTCCAGGCAGTCACGGGAGAACAGCGGCTCGGTCGGGCTCGCCGGGTCCATGAGGTGCTGGTGGGAGCGGATCCGTGTGATCGGCAGCTTGGAGAGCACGGCGACGTCGATCAGCCGCGGGTCGTTGCCGTCCACTCCGGCGACGTAGGGATACTCGGACCGTCCGCCCAACGCCTGGGCACGGAAATGCTTGAGGGTGTCGACGTTCTCCACTTCCTCGAGGCACAGTACGTCGGCTGCGATCTCGCGTACCGCGGCTCCGGTGATGGCCTTGTCGTCCATACCGAGTTCCTCGAAGCAGGTCTGGTCGACGATCCAGCCGCGTGAGTTGGCGGTCGCAGGGTCCAGGCCTTCCTTGAACCGCCAGCGGGCGAAGAGGTTCTCGACGTTGAACGTGGCCAGGCGCAACGTTGTCACGGGCCCTCCCGAAAAGACCGGGACGTCAGGTACGGCCCCGTCGCAGCAGGGGAGTGCACGGGGTGCACGGGTGGCGGCGGCAGCCGGGAGAAGCGTCGGTCCTTGCCGGCCCCGTTTTCCGGTGGCAGGACCACGCTGACATCAACAGTCTCCTGCCGCCCACCCCGCCTGGCAAACGCAGGGCACCCCGTGCCCGGACACCTCGCGGTGCCCTGCGTCCAGGGAGGGCCGGCGCCGCGCGGTCGGCACGGCAGGGGAGGGCGTACCGGTGCACGGCGGACTGGCGCACGGCCGGCGCCCCGTGGCGGGCGCAGGTGGGTGGCCGCTGCCGGTGCAGTGCTCCAGCCGGTGGCCGCGGACGGCCGACGGACCCTTGGCTCGCTGTTCGTACATGGCGTCCCTGACCCCGCAGTTGGCCGGGCGGCCTGGACCCTCTGGTCTCGCCCGCGGGCGGATCCGGAGGCGGGAAGCGGGGCGACCACTGCCGCTGCCACCGGTGTCCACAAGGCCGGTGACGTCGGGTCAGGCACCGCTCCAGGAACTGTCCCGGTGCTGCCGCCCGGGCAGAGTGTCACGCTGCGCCTGCTGACGGCCGACGGGCAGCCGCGGGGCTGAGCGCCGAGCAGCGTCTAGCGCAGGAGCTCGACGTGAGCGACAAGCGGGCCACCAGCGTCGGCACCTGGGTTTTCGAGCAGATCACCGCCGAGCTCACCGCCGCTGGGCAGAGCCCTCCGGCGAGCGTGGAGGAGGCGACGAACTTCGACATCGTCCTCGCGCCCTGCGAGGCCGCGGCTCTGGTGAACCCGGTCCCGACCAGCGAAGCACAGCGTGCGCAGAACCGGCGTGTCCAGTTCGTGATCTCCACCTTCACGCCCTGACCGGGCCGGCACGATCATTACGTCCCCGCCGGGTCGACGACCACCGTCAGTGCTCCCCGGCGCAGCACCCACCCGCCGGCCCCGAGTGCCCGGCGGTCTGCAGCCGGCAGAAGCACGACGCCTCCACCTCCACGTCCGTCACCGCCGCGGCGAACTTCAACTGATGGGCCACGAGCCGGGCCTCCATCTCCTTGCCGAGCCGCAGGAGGCATTCGTGCAGGCCGTGCAACGCCCAGACGTTGCCCGGGTGCTGCAGCGGCCGCGGCAGCGTGTCGTCCAGACCGAGGTCGGCGCGGTAGATCGCCTCGGCCTGCTCCACCAGACCCTGTTCGAGGAGCAGTGCACCGTACGCGTGCCGGGTGGGCTGCATCCACCCCCACGGCTCGTCGTAGGGAAGGGTGTCGTCCAGCTCGATCGAACGCCGCAGCGCCGCGAACGCCGCATCGTACCTGCCCCTGCGGTACTCCAGCTCCCCGTCCAGCATCTGCCCGGCGATCGCCAGGATGTCCCGACAGGTGTTGTTGAAGAGCATCCGGGTCTGCGGCACCCGGGCGGCGGCCTCCTCGAACAGGACGCGTTCGGCCTCGGCCTCGCCGACCCGGCCCGTGGCCGCCAGCGCGATCCCCCGCGCGTAGTGCAGCATCGCCGTGCTCACGCAGTACAGCTGTGCATCGGCGGGCAGTGCGAGGCGCAGGACGTCCTCCCAGCGGCCGAAGCGGATCAGCACGTGCACCCGCATCGCCAGGAAGCCCTCCAGCCAGTCCGCCATGGGCGGGCTGGGCAGCCGCAGCAGATCCTCGGGCACCGCCTCCTCCAGCTGCCGGGCCGCCTCGATCGCGTCCTGGAAACGGCCCAGGAACATCGCACCGTAGATCTTGAAGTGGTAGTTGTGGCACCGGTAGAGGGTGTAGAAGTTCATCGCCCCGCCCCGGGCACGGACCTTCTCGTCCGCCGCGATCGCCGCGCTGTTGTCGCTGACCACCCGCCGGTAGTCACCGCACAGCACCTCCAGGTGCGAGGGCATGTGCTGCAGGTGTCCCGCATCCGGCACCAGTCCGCGCAGCCGGTCACCGGCCCACAGCGCGGCTTCCGGGGTGGGGGACATCTCCATCAGGTGGATGTACAGGTGCAGCAGACCCGGGTGCCGCCCGCCCGCCGCGGTGGCCAGCGCCTGTTCCAGCACCGCTCGGGCCTCCACCGTACGGGCCCCCGCAGCCGGGCTGCCGGTGCGGATGTCCCACAGCTGCCAGGGGGTGAGGTTCATCAGTGCGTCGGCGTACAGGGCCACGACGTCCAGGTCGTCACCGGCCAGCTGCCGCACGGCCCGCATGCTGTCGGCGTAGGCCGCGTTCCACACCGGGCAGTCGTCGGCCTCCGGGGCCTCGGCCCGTGGATAGCGGGCCGCCAGCGCGCCGATGAGGGCCTGTTCCACGGCAGTGGCGCCGGCCGCCTTCGCCTGCGCGCGCTGTACGGCGGCATGCGCCCGCTCCGCCGTCCGCCCCAGCTCCTGCTCGTCGAAGAACTCCCAGGGCTTGTTGTAGTTCGGGCCCAGTGCATAGGCGATGCCCCACTCGGCCATCGCACAGGCGGGATCCGCCACCGCGGCCGCCTCGAAACAGCGGACGGCCTCCTCGTGGTGGAAGCCGTACGTCCAGTTCAGCCCGCGGTCGAACCACGTCTGTGCCTCCGACGACGTCGTCGTCACCGGTCGGCCGTGGCTGCCGAGGTCGTAGTAGCGCACCCGGAACTCCTCACCGCTGCCCACCACCCGCCCCGGTGACCTGCCAGGGCACGGGGGCGGCGGCCTGGTACTACGACCCTAGCGAAGACACCACGGATACCGCCCACTCAGGAAGGAAACCCCCCGGGGGAGTGGCGGCCGGACAGATGCCGCCTCGCGGCCCCCGCTCCCCCTACCGCCGCGGCCCGCCCCACTGTCTCCCGTCCGCGCCGGACACGCGTGGGCCCGACCCGGAACGAACGAGTCCGGGCCGGGCCGCACGCGTCTGCCGATCAGCTCGACAGACCGGCGAACATGCCGGGCTCGTACGAACCCCCCGGGTTGTGCACGATCACGTTCATCCGGGTGGCCGCGTTGATCAGGGCGACCAGGCAGACGAGCGCACCGACCTGGTCGTCGTCGAAGTGCTTGCGCACCTCGGCCCAGGTCTGGTCGGACACGCCCTGCTCGCCGAGCCGGGTGCCCTCTTCGGCGAGCGCCAGCGCGGCCCGCTCGGCCTCGGTGAACACGGTGGAATGGCGCCAGGCGGCGACCAGGTTGAGCCGGAGCGCGGTTTCACCGGCGGCCGCGGCCTCCTTGGTGTGGATGTCGACACAGAAACCACAGCCGTTGATCTGGCCGACCCGCAGCTCCACCAGCTCCCTCAGGGTCTTCGGCAGCGTCGACTGTTCCAGGGGCAACGAGGCGTTGTAGAACCGCTTGGCGATCACCGCGGCGGTCGGGCTGTCGAACAGGTTGAAACGGGGTTCCATGATCTCGTCCTCACTCGCGGAGTTGCGGGCCGCGCGGATCGTTCGCGGCGTCCTGACGAACACGGGATGCCGGCCGCCGGTGCCTTGTGACAGCGCGGGGATGTGACGTGGGCCACCGATCGTGGGTGTCACAAGGCGGTCGGGGGCGGCGTCCTGTGCGTGACACGATCGAGAGCGAACGGTGGGAGCCGGCCATGAGCGAGCGCAGCAGGCGGTCAGGGAACACAGGGGAGCCGCCCGCTCGTGACGACCACGTGGACTCCGCTACCGAGGTGTTCGTCGCCCATCGCAACCTGCTGTTCACCGTCGCCTACGAGATGCTCGGCTCGGCCGCCGACGCCGAGGACGTCCTCCAGGAGACATGGCTGCGCTGGGCGGGCGTCGATCTCCGCACCGTGCGGGACCATCGTGCCTACCTGGTCCGGATCACCACCCGGCAGGCCCTCAGCCGACTGCGCACGCTGCGTCGGCGCAAGGAGTCCTACGTCGGCCCCTGGCTGCCCGAGCCGCTGCTGACCGCGCCCGACGTCGCCGAGGACGTCGAACTGGCCGACAGCGTCTCGATGGCGATGCTGCTGGTGCTGGAGACGCTCACCCCGACCGAGCGGGCGGTGTTCGTGCTGCGTGAGGTGTTCGATCTGGAATACGACGAGATCGCGGAAGCCGTCGGCAAGAGCCCCGCCGCGGTCCGCCAGATCGCGCACCGGGCACGCGCACATGTCGCCGCGCGCCGGCCGCGCGAGGTCGTCTCTCCCGCCGAGACCCGCGGGGTGCTGGAGGCGTTCCAACGGGCGGTCGAGACGGGCGATCTGCAGCGCCTGCTCGACATGATCGCGCCAGACGTCGTCCTGCTGACGGACGGTGGCGGAACCGTGCGGGCCGCGCTGGCGCCCGTCGTGGGCGCCGACCGGGTGGCCCTCGTGCTGGGCAGGATCGACGCCGCCGTGTCGCTGCAGACGACACAGGTCAATGGCTACCCGGCGCTCATTCTCCGGCTGGACGGCAGGATCGACACCGTCCTGGCGGTGCGCATCGACGGCGGCCTCATCACGGGCCTCTACGCCGTACGCAATCCCGAGAAGCTGTCCCGCATCGACCGCGAGACCACCGTGAGCCGCGGAGTACGAACGCCGGGTTGAGCGATACCGCCGAGCCGGGAGCCCGCGGCGATTCCGACCTGGGACGCGGACGTGGCCGGGGCCCGCGCGCAGTGGACTCGGCCGTCCGCGGACCACAGCGGCAGGGCCGCGCCGTCGGCGCATCACCCGCCGCCTGAGGACCGGCTTGACCCTGGCATGAGCCGGATCACCCGGCACGACGCCCTGCCGTCACCGGCCGGCGTGGCTGCCGAGGTCGCAGTCGCACCCGGTCTTCCCCCTGGTTGCCCCATCACCCGTCCGAGTGATCTGTCAGGACCCGGGGGGCGGCCATCCGTACGCGCTCGCCCCGCCGCAGCCTCGGCACGTTCCCGGCCTCTCCACGCACACATCCACGCCCAGGCCCCCTACACGCACGTACGACACACAGGCAGATGATCCGGCCCGCGCCCTGCCGAGGACTGTGCCCACCCCCGGGCAAGTGATCCGTGCTTGTCCGGACTTCTCCGTCCCGGAAGGAGTGTTGGCGCGGATAATGTCAGCCTGGCTCACACGTCGCGCCAGCCCCGGAGGGTATGTGAAGGTCACCGTCTCCTCGAGCGATGCCCACGGCGGTGGGGTAGCGGCCACGAGTGATCTGCACCAGTGGCTGAAGCGTGACCCACGGCTGCGGGACCGCCTGGTGCGGCAACCGGCGGCCCCGCCGCCGCCCGGCACCATGGGCGGGGCGGCGGAGTTGCTGACCTTGCTGCTGGCCCCGGGCGGGCTGACCGCCGCGCTGGCGGCGGCCGTCGTGGCCTGGCTGCAGAACCGGCGCGGCGACCAGACCGTCACGATCACGCTGCCCGACCAGACGCAGATCACGGTCGCCTCCACCAAGGTCCGCGGCCTGACCGCGCAGGCCACCGGCGATCTGGCGCAGCGCATCGCGGCGGCGATCGAGGAATCCGGCCGCACCCCGGACGACACCCCCCAGCCGGCCACCCCGGCCAGCCCTCACCAGCCCGCCCCGGGCAGTCAGGCCCAGCCCACCACCCCTCACCAGCCCGCCACCCCCGCCAGCCAGACCCAGCCCGCCACCCCGAACAGCCCCCACCACACCAGCTCACCCCACCCGGCCCCACCCCCGGCGGACACTCCCGGCGAAAGACTCTGACCCGCATGGCGGACGCACACGGAGCGGACCCCCGAGACCTCGCGGGCAGCGCCTGCCGGGCGCTCGTCGTCGGCACGGGCCACCACACCCGGGGCGCACACCTGGCCGACCTGCCCAGCGCGCTGCACACGGCCGGCGCACTGGCCGACGCCCTCACCTCGGCCTGCGGCATGCCCGCCGAGCACGTCCGACTGGTCACCGATCCCCCTTCGGCCGCCGACATCCTCGGCCCGCTGGAGGAGGCCATCGCCCAGTCCCACGGCGGAGCCCTGGTGTTCTGCTTCGTAGGCCACGGACTGCTCGGCCCGGCGGGCAAGCTGTATCTGGCCACGGCCGCCACCGTCCCCCGCAAGGCCGCCGCCCTCCAGCCCGGCTCCGCCGCCGCCATCGCCTTCCGGCCCCGCACCCGCCTGCTCGCCGCCCAGACTCCGGGCCGTCTGCTGGTGTGGGACACCACCGACCCCGACCACCCCCGCACCGTCGCCGAACACACCACGGGTGACCAGACGGCGTACTCCCTCGCCTTCAGCCCGGACGGCACCGCGCTCGCCGCCGGCACCGAGCACGGCCGGCTGCGCCTGTGGGACATGACCGATCCCCACCGGCCCCGACCCGCTTACGACGCCGCCGTCACCGCCCGCGACACTGCCGTGGCCTCGGTCGCCTTCACCCGCGACGGGCGCCACCTGCTGACCGGCAACGGCAACACGGAGAACCACACCTCCGGACACGCCGAGATCAGGCTGTTCGACGTCACCGACCCCGCCCGCCCCCGCTTGCGCGACACCGCCACCACCGACACCGTCATGGCCGTCGCCGCCCACCCCCGCAGAGACCTCGCCGTGGCCACCGGAACCGCCGGAACCATCACCTGGTGGAGGATCGAGGACGGCCGGCGGCTGCGCCCTATCCAACCGGAACAGAAAAGCTCCTACCCGTCCATCTGGGGCGTGGTCGGCTTCGACGCCGGCATTCCCTCCCTGGCGTTCCGTCCCGACGGCGCCGTGCTCGCCGGCGCCGACAGCGGCGACACCAGCCCCAGGATGCTCCTGCGCAAGGTCGGGCAGAAGGAATCCGCCCTCTACGACAGCCTGTCCGAACTCGGCGACAGACCCGCCGGCGAACCGGTCCAGGCCGTCGCCTACAGCCCCGACGGCACCACCATCGCGGCCGGTGACATGGGCGGATCGGTACGGCTGTGGCCCGAGCGTCCGCTCGCCCCGGCGGTACCCGGCGCGATCTCCGACACCGACCCCGGGACCAAGGCCGTCAGCCCCGACGGCCGCTACCTCCTGACCGAGGCCACCACCGACGAGGACACCCCACTCCACCGGGTGTGGGACCTCACCGACCCCGCCAGTCCCCGCCTGGCCTTCACCCTGCCCCAGGAGTGGGAGGCCCGCTACTTCCTGCCCGACCGGAAAACGCCCGTGCTGGTGTCCCACTGGTGGAAGAACGGGTCCAGCGAACATCTTTTCCGTTTCTGGGAGTTCACGGCCGGCCGACCCCGGCACGGGCGCGACATCCCCTTCACCGCCACCGACGCGGTCACCGCCGTCGCCGCCGACGGCCGCCTCTTCGCCGTCGGTGCCGCGGGCAGCCGCCGTCTGGAGCTGTGGGACGTCGAAGACGTGCACCACCCCGTCAGGCGCTCCGTGATCGACGCCTTCACCGACCTGCAGCACCACCAGCCCTGGTTCCTCGACGACCACACCCTTTTCACCACCGAGAGCCACGCCGACCGCCGGGACCTGCGCCTGTGGGACCTCACCGACCCCCGCCACCCCCGCAAGGCCGGCTCCATCCCCTGGGGGGCCGACGGTGGGGGAGCGGGCTACCTGGGCCCCCAGCACGTCCTCATCGTGGACAGTCCCGGGGAGACCCTCCAGCTGTGGAACGTCCGCGACCGCGACGATCCGGTCAAGGGCCGGCGGCTGCACGCCACTTCAATGGGCTACTACCCCGTCGCCCGGGGCCGCTTGGCCACCGTACTACGCGACGGCACGATCCTGTTCTGGGACATCAGCGACGTCGACCACCCCAGGCGCTCCGAAACCCTGCGCCTCGACCACGCCGTCCGGTCGATGACGGTGACCCCGGACGGACGGCACGTCGTGACGGGCATGTCCGTCGACGGCCAACTGTTTTCCGCCACCGAGGAGTTCCGGATCTGGGCCACCGAACCGGACGGGCGATGGCGCACCCCCGCCGAGACCAGCCTGACCGGCGTCTCCGACATGCAGGTCCTGCCCGGCGACAACTCCCGCATGGCCGTCGTCGGCAGAGTCGACGACGACAGATGGACGTTCCTCCTCGGCCTCGACAGCGACCGCATCTACCACGACCTGTGCCGCGCCCACCCGGTCAGCGTCCCCGCAACCCAGTGGAAGACCCTCTTCCCCCACCTGGCGTACCGCCCCTCCTGCGACTGACCCGGCCCGCACGACATCTTCCGACGACCGCAAGACACCACCCCCGACAACTGCGACACCGAGTCGGCAGCCGACGGGCGACACATCAGGTGAGGAGCCACCGTGACCGACCAGCACCCCGCGCCACCTCCCGCCGACGTGTGGATGCTGGTGCGCCACCGCCCCGCCGTCCTGCGCCGCTCCACCCAGGAACTCGCCACGGCACTGGCCGCGGCTCACGGCCCCCGCTTCGCCCTGTGGCACACCGACGAACTCCTCATCGGCATCCGCGACGGCCGGCTGACTCTCCACACCCTGGGTGGCGCCGCCCTGACGCCGCCCGAAGTCGTGTGCGTGCGCCAGGTCGCCGGTCCCATGGACAACGACCGTGAGATCACCCTGCTCCGCCACCTCGAACGCATGGGCGCCACCCTCGTCAACTCTTTGGACGCCCAGCTCAAGGCCCGCAACAAGATCTGGCAGCTGCAGGAACTCGCCCTGGCGGGCCTGCCCGTACCCGACACCCTCTCCTACGCCACCGCCCCGCTCGAAGGCGTGGTCCGCAGCCCCGACCTGACCACCCCGTGCGTGGTGAAATCCGTCAACGGGGCCAAAGGCGCACAGGTGTTCCTCGCGCCCGGCCCCCAGCTGCTGCACGACGTGGCCGGCAGCCTCACCCGGGAGACACCCTTCCTCTTCCAGCAGCACATCGCCCACTCGCACGGCCGCACCCTGCGCGTCATCGTCGTCGACGGCGAACCCGTGGGCGCCGTGGTGCACACCTCCCGCCACACCGCGCTGGCCGCGAACATCGCCAACGGCGGCACCGCCACCGCGTGCACCGGCCGGCACCCCGAGGCGGAACACCTGGCGGTGCGCGCCGCCCGCGCTCTCGGCCTGCACATCGCCGGTGTGGACCTGCTGTTCACCTCGCCCGACACCTACACCATCTGCGAGGTCAACGCCGTCCCCGGCTGGCGCCCGGACATGACACAGGTGGCCCCCGCCATCACCGCCTGCATCACCCGGCAGCTGGCCACCCACGCACGGGCGACCGGCCGCGCGCCCGCTCCGGCAGGGGCCCCGGCCACCCCTGGGCGACGCCCCGCTGGGCCGAACTGACCATCGGCTACCAGCCGACGGCGACCAGGAGCCATTGCGGGTCGGCGTGGGAGATGAAGGAGGACCGGCCCGCCACGTCGTCGTAGGGGAAGCCGTAGGCGAGGCCGTTGATGGCGTTGCCGTGCCAGAACTTGGCGTAGTAGTTCCCCGGCGCCGCCTTGTAGAACTGGGCCGGGTCGGACTGCTGGGCGGCCGGCAGCGTGGCGACGTGGCGGTTGAGGGCGGCACACATGTCGGGGTTGCCCGCCAGGGAGGCGGCGCAGCCGAAGATGTCGGAGGTGGCGGCATTCACGCCCACGGACTGGGCGTAGGCCGTGTAGTAGTTCGCGTTGACGCCGCCCGCGCGGAAGCTCGGGTCGCTGCCGGGCGCGATGATCCGGTAGGGGGCCTGGGTCCGGGCCAGCACCTTGAACTGGTCGGGGACGGCGTCGGTGAAGCGCTGGAAGGTGGTGGCGCGGTCCTCGGCGAAGGTCTGCCGGTTCTCGCCGACCTCGACGTCGTAACCGTCCCTGGTGTGCAGGCGCATGGCCAGCTTGAGGCCGAAGGCGTCGACCCGGGTGGTGTTGCCGTTGAAGACGTTGCCGCCGACGGTGAACTCGATGAAGTCGTAGTACGGGCTGTCGGGCGAACCGAGGTGGAAGTACATGCGCCCCGCGGAGTTGGCCGGCATGTCGAGGTAGGGCTGCTCGGCGATGGAGTGCACCTGCCCGTTGAAGCTCCAGTACACCTGGCTGTCGGGGTACTTGCCGTTGGTGCGGTTGAGGACCTTCACCTCGACGGCGTTGCTCGCCGGCGGGATGTCGCTGGTGCTGCCCCAGAAGTCGTCCGGCGGGGTGGTGCCGCCGGGGCCGTAGACCCGGAACTCCCACAGCGAGTAGCCGTACGGGGTGCCCCGCGCGGTGCCGTAGAGGCGGACGTAGCGTCCGCTGCCGGTGAGGGCGATGTTCTGGGTTCCGCCGGTGGCGGTGGTGGTGGAGTGGATGGTGGTCCAGGTGGTGGCGTCGGTGGAGGTCTGGATCTGGAAGGCGGTGGCGTAGGCCGCCTCCCAGTCGAGGGTGACGCGGCTGAGCTGCTGGACGGACCCGAGGTCGACCCGCAGCCATTGCGGGTCGGCGAAGGCGGAGGACCAGCGGGTGCCTGCGTTGCCGTCGACCGCCGCGCTCGCGGGGAGGGAGTCGTTCTCGGTCGAGGAGGCGGTGGTGGGCCTGCCCTGGGACAGCAACTGGTCGGCGGCATGCGCGGGTGACGGTGCCAGGACTGCGAGGCAGGCGGCGATCAGGGCGACGACCAGGCCGAGAGCCGCGCGCGAGCGGGCGACGCCGAGTGGTGGTCTGCGGGTGGATGCGCCGGCGGGGCTCTGCATGCGGGTCTCCTCAAGCCGGTCGGCATGGGTGGGGATGGAGCAACAGCAGATGTGAGAGCGCTCTCTCGGGTTGTAGTCCTACCGGTGTCCGCCGTCAACAACTGAAGCCGAAATCAGTGGGATCTGCGGTCTGCAGACGACACGGCCCTGATCCCGGCACCGGTGGCGCACGCGGCGCGTCCGGCGCATTCGGCTTCCGAGTGCCGGAGCGGCTCGATGCCGGCCTGTTCGTCCATCCCTTGACGCATCCCGGAGGGGCCCGACCGTGCCGCTACGCCGACTCGCGGACCACCAGCTCGGGTTCGAAGACGACCGACGTCGCCTCGGAGCGGGCGCCGTGGATGTGCTCGTCGAGCAGGCGGGCCATCTCCGCCGCCATCTCCTCGACCGGCTGGCGGACGGTGGTCAGTCGGGGGCGGCAGGTGAGGGCGATGCCGGAGTCGTCGAAGCCGACGACCGCGATGTCTTCGGGCACCCGCCGGCCGCGCTCGCGCAGCACCTGGCAGACGCCTTGGGCCATGAGGTCGTTGGCCGCGAACACGCCGTCCGTGTCGGGGTGGCGGTCGAGCAGATCCGACATGGCCGCGATGCCGCTGTCGAGGGTGAAGCCGCCCTCGGCGAGGGGGACGCAGGGGTGGCCGTGACGGGCGAGGGTGTCGCGGAACCCGGCCAGGCGTTCCTGGCCGGCCACCACGTTCAGGGGGCCGCTGATCGTGGCGAGTCGGCGGCAGCCGCGCGCGAGCAGGTGCTCGGCGGCGAGGCGCGCTCCGTCCCGGTGCGCCAGGTCGACGTAACTGAGCGGAACCGGTCGCGGGGGACGGGCGAAGAGCACGGCGGGCAGCCGGGCGTCGGCGAGGAGGGCGGGCAAGGGGTCGTCGGCGTGGGTGGAGACCACGAGGGCGCCGTCGGCGCGCCCCTGCCGCAGATAGGTCAGCACCTCCTCCCGGGCCTCGGCGGACTCGGCGAACATCAGCACCGGATGCATGGAGCGGGGGCGCAGGAAGCCGACGACACCGCCGACCACGCGTCCGAAGAAGGGGTCCGTGAACACCCGTGCCGCGAACGCGTTCTGACCGGCGTCCGAGGTGTCCCCCGCCCCGGACACCACCAGGGCGACGGTCTCGGCCCGCCGGGTCACCAGGGAACGGGCGGCCCGGTTGGGCGCGTAACCCGTCCGCTCGACGGCCCGGCGGACCACTTCCCGTATCTCCGGATCGACGTTGCGGATGCCGTTGACGACCCGGGACACGGTGGCCCGGGAGACACCGGCCTCCCGGGCGACGTCCTCCAGCGTCGGGGCCCGTCTGCGCATGCAGGCACATTAACGGACCTGGCGGGTCACGGAACAGAGCGCTCTCCGACGGCCGGCCGGCCGTCAGGAGTAGACGCCGAACTCGTACAGCGAGTATCCCCAACCCGTCCCCCGGGCCGTGCCGTTGATCCGCACGTACCGACCTGAAGCGGTGACGTCGAAGTCGTCGACACCGCCGTTCCCGTCGGAGACGGTGTGCACGGTCTGCCAGGTCCGGCCGTCGTCGGAGGTCTGGATGGCGTACGCCTTCGCGTACGAGGCCTCCCAGTACAGCTGGACGTGCCGGAACGTGGTGCGGGTACCGAGGTCGACCTGGAGCCACTGGGGATCGCTCCAGTCGCTGGCCCAGCGGCTGGCGGGGTTGCCGTCCACCGCGTTGGCGGCGGTGCAGGGGCAGTCGCCGTAACTCGCCTGATAGGACGAGGCGGTGGCGGGTCTGCCCCGTGCCAGGTCGGTGCCGGACGGCACGGGCGGGACGACTCTGACCGAGCGGGTCTCGACGCCGACGTTGCCCCGGCCGTCGGTCGCCTTGACGTAGATCTTCCAGGTGCCCGGGCGGTCGGGTGCGGTGACCCTCAGCCGTCCGCCGCCGAGGTCGGTGGCGGGCAGCGACGTCAGGTTCTTGCTCTGGTCGAGGTACATGCTGTTGTCGAGGACCTCGTAGGAGATCCGGTCGCCGTCGGGGTCGGTGGCCTTCACCGAGAGGACGAGATCACGTCCGGCCTGCACCTTGCCCGGGTCGCCTTCCACCGTCAGGTCGGAGATGACGGGCGGGGTGTTGTCGTGCGTGGTGTCGCCGCCGTTGGCCTTCTTCACGGCGTAGTACGACAGGCGCCTCTGGCCCGCGGGCAGCAGGTTGAACCAGATTCCGCCGAAGTCGTACTCGGTGCCGTAGTGGAACATGGTGGCGCCGAGTGCCACCCCCTGGTGGCCGGTGACGCAGCCCCAGGCGCGTGTGTAGCCGTCGGCCTTGGCCCGGTCGGAGGGTTCGAGCGGTACGCCGTTGGCATCGTCGGCGACCTCCCACTCACCGGCCGGTCCGGTCTCGGTGACGATGTAGGGCTTGCTGTAACCCCCGTGCTCCCAGGCCGACTTGAGGTCACAGACCGCGTTGTACGAGTTCACCGCGTACAGGTCCAGGTCGGGTGCGTTCTTCTTGTAGTACGGCCACGCCCCGACCCACGCGTCGGTGGACGTGACGGGGTGGTTGGGGTCGACGGCGTGGATCTTCTTGGCGATGTCGTCGACGAGAGTGGTGTAGGCGTCGCGCTGTCTCTCCAGCGCGTCGCCGCTGTAGCAGTTCTGCAGGCCGAGGACCGACTCGTTGCCGACGTCCCACATGAGCACGCCGGGGTTGTCCTTGTAGGTCTGGACCCACTTGGGGAACTCGTCGAGCATGCGGCTCTTGTAGGCGGTGTCGGTCAGGTAGTCGACGCAGCCGCCGCTGCCGGGACCGCCGCCGGGCTGCAGCCAGAAACCGGCGACGACCTTGATGCCGTGGGCGGCCGCGGAGTCGAACAGCGGCTTGCTGGTGGCGTCGGTGCCCCAGGTGCGGATCGTGTTGACGCCCATGGACTGCAGGTCAGGCATGTACCTCTCGGCGTCCGCGACACTCGGGCCCCAGGTCAGGCCCTTGACCTGGTACGGCCGCCCGTCCACCGTCAGCTGCCAGGAGCCCTGGCTGCCGGTGACCTTGACGACGCTGCCGGCGGCCTGGGCCTGAGCGGCAGGCAGGGCCGTGAGGACACCGGCGGCCAGGATGCCGGCGGCGAGGGGTGCCGCGGCGCGGCGCGTGGGGGTGCGGGGTCGTGGGGTCATCGCAGTTGCTCCTCAGGGGAGTTCATAGTGCTCGTCGAGTGCGGCGCCCGCCTGCGGGTGGGTCTCGTCGTAGCCGCGCGCGTTGCACTGGAGCCCGCCGACGACGCAGTGGTCGACCAGCGCCCTGAGCGTGGGGGCGTCCCAGGCGTTGAAGAAGTCGTAGTGGAAGCTGTGGCCCGGTCCGCTGGCGAGCCGCACCTTCGACATGTCTCCGTTGACGGGGAAGGCCATCTTGAACTCGATCATCGGCACCGCGACCGGGTGATCGGCCGGGCAGACGTTGTCGTTCGTGCCGGGCTTGACCACGGGGTAGGCCATGTGACTCTTGTGGTCGGGCGTGTCCAGGTACCTGCCGTCCCAGCAACTGGGCGCCTGGAAGCGGATGTTGAGCTGGACGTCGGCGCGGCCTGGGCAGGTTGCCGGGAACTCGGTGTTGAAGTAGCTGTCGCCGCACTCCCAGCCCTCGACGAAGCCGGGGTGGTGGCGGAACTCGTCGGCGCTCTGCATCGGACTGCCGACGACGAACCGCAGGCCCTTGGGGAAGGGCCGGACGCTGGTGTAGTCGGTGACGCCGGCCTTGTAGTAGATGACCTGCGGGCCGACCGGGAGGACCTGCCGGTCGCCGTTGTAGAGGGTGGGCATCCAGTAGCCGGACCGGTCACCGGGAGCCTTGCAGGTGGTGCCGCCGGCCTCCAGCGAGGCCGTCGTGCTGGAGGCGTCGGTCGTCGTGTTGCCCATGAACGTGTGGTCGTGGGACGTGCCGGGCTGCTGCGGGTAGACGATGGGGTCGTCCGGTCTGGTGTGGGTGACCGAGCAGTTGGCCTGGAACTCGTGGAAGTAGCGGTGGGGCGGGTTCTGCGTGGACGGTGTCACGCCGGTGACCGGCGGGTCCGCCGGGATGTAACCGTCGCCGTCCGGGTCCTCCGGGGAGGTGGCGGTGGACGCGGCCATCGCGTGACCGGAGTGGGCGGCCGCGAACGACTGCGCCGCGGCGCTGTGTGGTGCGGGCGGGCCGGCGCTGGTGGCGACGCCACCGAGACCGACCGAGGCCGGCAGGAGTGCGCTGGCGATCAGCGTGGCCGACAGGTATTTCGATCTCCGCGACATGGAGACCTCCTCCTGAACGGTGGGAGTGTGAGAGGCCGCGTCCCGAGGCGACATGGCGTCAGGTGAGCCCACGCCACGGGCGGCTGGGCGGTGCATGGGAGAGCGCTCTCCCGTCGAGGAGTGTTGAGGGCGCGCCGTCAAGGTGTCAAGGGATGCGGCACGGGCCGGCCCGGAAAGATTTCAACTGCAGGCAGCTTGCCCCGACTTGGACTTCACCAGTTAAATCAAGAGATGAACTAAGCGCCGCAGCAGCACTCTTGGCATATCGCCCTGGCCTGCCGTCGACGTCCCCTCGCGCTCCTCCCATGTCATCCGCAGGAAGCTCCCATGAGATGCAGATGCCGGCCGCCATGGCAGCGCCGTCCGCCCTGCCCGTTTCCCGACCGGCCGCCGCGGCGTGCGAGGCGCGGTGGCTCACCCTCCCGGGACGCCCCACGTCCGCGCCCGACGCCGTCAGCGGTTCCGCCGGTGTCAGACGCGTGCCAGCGGGACCACGGGAATCTCCTGGGCGGTCTGATCCTGGTAGACCCCGTACTCCGGCATGGCCGACACCAGTGAGCGCCACAGGCGTGGACGTTCCGCCGCAGTGGCGGGGTGAGCGCGTGCGGCGAAGGTCTGCGAGCCCACCTGCACGGTGACGGCCGGGTCGGCAAGCAAGTTGAGGTACCAGGCCGGGTGGCGGTCCGCTCCGCGGTCGGAGGTCGCCACGACGTAGTGCTCGCCGTCGCGTTCGTAGACGAGCGCGGTGCGGCGCAGGGTGCCGGTTCTCCGCCCGCGGGTCGTCAGCAGCAGGTCGTTCATCCCCGGTCGCGGCCGACCGCCGGTCTCCTCGAACCGGCGGATGTGCTCGGCGACCCAGGCGTGCGGGCTGTCGCGGACCTCGGCCATCACGCCTCCCGGACGCTGACGGCCGCGCTGTGGTGCCGGGGCGCCTCGGTCTCGTCGAGCAACGCGATCGCGAAGTCCGCGTACGTCATCCGGCTGGCCGGGTCGCCGTGTTCGGCGAGCCGGTACCGACCGGTGGGCGTGCCGTCGTGGTCGAAATCGCCCGCGGGGGCCACGTACACCCAGTCGAGATCGCTGGTCCGAAGCTCGGCAAGGCCCGCCGCGTGGCCGAGAGAGAAGGGACGGTATTCGTTCGGGTACCCGGGCTCGTCCATCAGCGGCCCACCAGACGCTCCGGGCATGATCGATGCGAGGCCGACCACGACCAGGCGGCGCACGCCCGCCTTCGCCAGACCGGTCGTCAACGCGCGGGACGACGCGGTGAAGAAGTCGCGCGCCGGCACGGACAGGTCCACGGCGGCACTGATGGCGGCGTCATGCCCGGTCGCCGCGTACTCGACGCTTCCCGCGTCCGTGACGTCTCCCGCCACCACTCGCACGTCGTTCAGGTCGCCGTGGCCGGCGGGGTCGCGCACCACGGCGGTGACCTGGTGTCCGCGCCGGCGTGCCTCGGCGACAGCGTGCCGCCCGGCCCGGCCACCCGCACCGAAGACCACGATGTTCATGACGAACCACCCCTCAGGAGGACCGGAGCCCGTGCGCCCCGGCCGGTTCCGCGAAGCTATCGGAGGCTGCGGTTACCACTGGGATACCGGCTAGGGTGAGGCCATGAGGGAACCCCTGCCCGCCGACATGTTCGACGAGCTGTGCCCATCCGCGCTCAATCCGATCCGCTTCGGCGACAAGTGGGCGGGGCTCATCATCCGCTGCCTCGAGCAGGGTCCGCGCCGGTTCTCCGAGCTGCGCGTGCCGCTCAGCCGCGTCACCCCCAAGGTCCTCACGCAGTCGTTGCGGTCCCTGGAACGGGACGGTCTGGTCAAGCGCACCATCTATTCCCAGGCCACCCCGCGCGTCGAGTACGAGCTGACTCCGCTGGGCCGCAGCATGCTCGGACCGATGGCGGTCGTGTGCGCCTGGGTGGAGGAGCACTGGGACGAACTGCTCGACGCCCGCGAGTCGTACGACAAGAGCACCCGTCTCGACCGCGCTGGATGACGTGACAGGTCTCGCCCGGGCGTCCGCACCCCACGGCGCTCCGAGCACGTCGACGAGGCCCTGGTCCTGAGTGCGTCCAAGAGGCACGCTCCAAGCGGACGGTGCGGCAGGCTCACGTCCGCGTGACCCCGCAACCTAGGCCGTTGGGTCCCAGACCCCGTGGAAGAGCGCGAGTTCCAACAGGTCCGGGCTCGGCGAGCGGGGCCAGCGGACACCAGCCGAGGCGAGCTGTCCGGAGGCGGCTGCCATCCACCGCAGGTACACGTCGTACCGGTGCGGTGTCCAGCCACCGTCCGACCACGTCCAGGCCGCAACTGCTTCCGCAGAGGGAAGACCCATGGCGGCCCCGACCCGCCCTGCATGACTGCGCACGACACGCGCGACCCTCTGATCGAGGATCAGCGCCCGAGGGGTCCCGGAAGCGGTCACCGCCAGGGCGAGGAAGTACAGGAGCTTGGTGAAGAACGCCGGGCCCAAACCCCTGACCGCTCCGTTCAGAGCCCTGTAGCCCGCGACCGCGTCCGCTTCGCGCAGGGCCAAGGCCGCCTGCTCGACCGCCGTGTCGACTGCACCGCCCGCCAGAATCTCCTTGAGGCGGTGGGGGCCGTATCCGGTCCTGCCCTGACCCCACACATACGAGGCCACGAGCGCCTCGGACCACTCCTGCCGGGCACCTGCCGCCCGTACCGCGGCGACCACCTGGGCACGGCTGACCATCGCCACAGTCCCCTGACCTCGGTCCGGGAACGCGCCGGGCCACGGTTCGAGACCCGCCCAGTGCGCAGGCACGTACTCGACGGCGTGATCACCAACACCAACCGCGTATCGCGCTCCGCCTCCGGCCAGCCAGCCCCCGATGGCGTCGACCGCAGACGCCGGCAACAGCCGTTCCATCAGTTCCGCGTCCAGCGCGTCCGCGAGATCTTGTCTTCTCATCTTCGCCCCCTCGATGCCCCGAGGCCGCAATCCTGACAGGCCCGGCCGACGGTCCGACGAGGTCGGCGAGGAGTTATCCCCGCCGGGTGCCGGGTGCCGGGTGCCGGGTGCCGGGTGCCGGGTGCCGGGTGCGGATCGCGGCCGAGCGCCGTGCCCACGAGGTGGCCCGTTTGCTTTACCCAGCGTGTGCAATTATCGTCGTGCACAACAAACCGCGTCTGCAAATATCTCGCGCCGGAAACGCCTCGGCGCGGGGGACCGACAGAAAAGGCACCACCATGTCTCTCAAGAGCATCCTTCCCGGCCGGCTCGGCTTCGGCACCGCCCCGCTGGGCAACATGTTCCGGGCCATTCCCGACGAGGAGGCCCGCGCCACCGTCGAAGCCGCCTGGGAGCAGGGCATCCGCTACTACGACACCGCTCCCTTCTACGGCGCGGGCCTGGCCGAGGAGCGCCTGGGCCAGGTCATCTCCGCCGAGCCGCGTGACGCCTACGTGCTGTCGACCAAGGTCGGCCGGGTCGTCCTGGACGAGCCGGAGACCGATGTCCCCGACTTCGGCGAGAAGGGCGGTCTGTTCGAGCACGGCAACCCCAACAAGATCGTGCACGAGTGGACCGCCGAGGCCACCGAGCGCTCCATCGAGGGCAGCCTCAAGCGCCTGGGTGTCGACCGGCTCGACATCGTCTGGGTCCACGACATCGCCCAGGACTTCCACGGCGACGCCTGGCTGCAGAAGTTCGAGGAGGCCCGCACCGGAGCCTTCCGTGTCCTGTCCCGCCTGCGTGACGAGGGTGTCATCAAGGCCTGGGGCCTGGGCGTCAACAAGACCGAGCCCATCGAGCTGACCCTCGCGTTGGACGAGCCCCGTCCCGACGGCTTCCTCCTCGCCGGCCGCTACACCCTCCTCGACCACGAACACGCGTTGCAGCGGCTGCTGCCCATGGCCCAGGAGCAGAACGTCGACATGGTCGTCGGCGGTCCCTACAGTTCCGGCATCCTCGCCGGCGGCAGCCACTTCGAGTACCAGCAGGCCCCGCCGGAGATCATCGAGCGCGTCGGCAGGCTGAAGGCCCTCGCCGGCGAGCACGGCATCAGCATCAAGGCCGCCGCCCTGCAGTTCTCCCTCGCCCACCCCGTGGCCGCCGGCGTCATCCCCGGCGCCACCCGGCCCAGCCGCATCGCCGAGGACATCGCCGCCCTGAACGAGGAGATCCCGGCCGCGTTCTGGCGCGACCTGCGCGCGAGCGGTCTGGTCAGCCCGGCCGCCCCGCTGCCCGAGGGCGCCTGACCCCGCCTCCCGCACCTTTCCCCACACCAGGATCCAGGAGAACGACCATGGCCTCCACTTCCGTCAGCCGCATCGTGCCCGCCTCGCCCGACGAGGTCTGGAGCCTGATCGGCGGCTTCGACGCCCTGCCCGACTGGCTCCCCTACATCTCCGAGAGCACCGCACTCGAAGGCGGCCGGGTGCGCCGGCTGAAGAGCCCTGAGGGCGAGGTCATCATCGAGCGCCTCGTCGACTTCAACGAGGCCGAGCGTCACTACAGCTACGCCATCCTCCAGGGCCCGTTCCCCGTCAACGGCTACGTGTCCACCCTCCGGGTCCATGCGATCCCCGGTGAGGAGAGCGCCGCCGAGGTCCAGTGGTCCGGACGCTTCAACCCGGACGGCGCCGCCGAGCACGAGGTCGTCGACCTGTTCACCGGCATCTACCGCGACGGCCTCGACGCCCTCCACAAGACCCTCGCCGCCTGACACCGCGGCCGAGCGGCCATTCATGAGGCGACCTGCGGGCAGACCGTGCCGGACGAGGATGCGGTGGAAGCGGTGGGTGGTGGAAGCGGTGATGCGGCCCCGGGCGGGCGGACGCACCTCGAAGGCCGGTGGCCGGCCGCCGGACCGGCCACGGCGCTTGCGTCGAGCGACTTGGTCGGTCTAACTCGTCCAGCTGTGGGCCACGTCGACCACGACCCTGCCGTCCAACTGGGTCACGCGGAACGGCAGTCGGGCACGCACACCGAGACCGACCTGCGTCTGCCCCTCGAAGGTGCCGCCGAACCGGGTGTCCCGGAAGGTTTTGTACCCGCTGATGTTCACGCCGGGCAGAGCCTTGCCCACCTTCCCCGGATAGGTCGGCACGCCACGCTCCAGGTCGTAGCTCCACGCGCCGACGCGGATGTCGAGGATCGCCCCGCCGGCGACCGGTATGTACTCACCCGAGGGGTCCGCGTAGAACCGGTCCACGTACTGGACGTGGTAACCGATCTTGCCGCCGCCGGGCACGTCGAACACGATGCGGTCGTAGCACTCGTGCTGTCCTGTCCTGATGTCCTCCAGGTGATCGGCTCCCGTGGCGGCACCGCCCTTGGCGCCGCTGCCCCAGCCCGTCGGGCAGGCCGCTGCCACGCGCGGTGCCTCCGCCGGGGCCGCGCCCGCGGTGCTCGCCGCCGTACCCAGCGTGGCGCCCGCGAGTACGAGCACCGTCACTGCCGCTCTGACACGTCGCATCCTGTCCCCCTTGGTCGCGCTTGCTCGCGTAACTCTGATGTCAGGTGAGACGGCCGACCGTACCGGAAGGTTGTACGGCAGACGGGGGCAAATAGGGAATCACGAAGGAACGACGTCCAAGAGGTGGCCCCGGACGCCCGAGGGTCTCCGCCTTGGCGGGGTGTCCCGCAGTCTGCGACAGGAAAAGTGCATACGGTGATCAGCTCGGGGCACACGAGCCCCTGGAGTGCGCATCCACCGCTCCCCGGCCGTCCAGCCACCCGGCGGGGGTGCGCTCACAGACGTCGCGGGCCCTGCGGAGCGGCCCGCCTTTCGAGAAGGTTGTCGCTGTGTTGCTGCCTGCGGAGAAGGAACTACGTGCGGTACTGGCCCGCTTCGCCGACGCCCGCTTTCGCCATGACGTACAGCCCACCGGTCACTCCAGCCGGGAACTGGAGGACGCCTCCTACACGCTGTGCGTCATGACCGGTACGCAGTCGTTGGACGAGGCCCTCATGGCCGCCGACGCCCTTTTGGACCGGCTGCGAGCGGACCGCACGGTGGCCGCCAGAGCCACGCAGACCCTGGCTGCCTGACGGCAAGCCCCCGGGCGGTACGGCGCGGGGGAGTGGTGTATCGCCTGGGGAATCGTCGTACGCACAGGTGTGCGGCCCGCCGGTGCAGCGGGCCGCACAGGGAGGGGCGCCTCGGGTCGGTCAGCCGCCCACGTGCCAGGTGAAGCCGCCGTTGTTGGCGGCGACGGCGAGGAGCACGAGCCACAGGACGACGTCGACCACGCCGAGGACGATGCCTGCCTTCGCCATGCCCGCCCCACCCTTGGCGGCCGACTGCCGCAGTCCGACGGCGCCGAACACGACAGCCAGCGGGCCCAGAATGATGTTCAGTAGGAAGAGTCCGACGATTCCGCAGCACAGACCGGCGACTGCCAGACCGTTGGTGCGAGAACGAGAGGATGCGGTGGAAGACCCGCCGTAACTTGTCATGGTTGCTCCCGCGCTGATGACGATCGGGCTCAAACGACCTCTAGCCCTCTTTGGTTGTCTCTTGACCCCCCGGGTGCCCGGCGCGATTCGTTCCATGTCATGCCCAGGGAAACTCAAGGGCCGGCGAGCGTTCAACAGGACTGCGGCCGGCCTCTCTTGTGGAAATTCGACCGCATGCGGATCGCATGGAACGAAGAGCTTTTCCACCGAGAGGCAGCGTGGTTGCGGGACGTCGCGTCGCGGACCCGCCGGTATGCCCAGGCGTTCCCCGATCTCGGTGCCGGAGAGCGCCGCAGGCTGCGACACCCCCGGCGCACGCCCCCAATGGCGACGGCGGCCCCCCGCCCGGCGGCCGGCCGGCACAGGCTCGCGAGCCCGGCGTAGAACGCGCCCCAGGCGGTGAGCGCGGTGGCGGCGCCGAAGCCGCGGCGGGCGGCACGACGGTCCGGCGAGTCCCGTCGTCCACGATGAGGCACAGCCAGGGCCAGGCGCCGGCGGTACGGCCCGCAGCCGCCTCAGTGCTCGCTCGTCTCGCTGGGCAGCCCGGACCGGTCCGGGCTGCCCGACCCTGCGGGCTGTTCGTGGGGGAGCCGCCGCCGCGCCGACCTGAACGAGCGAGCAGTTCGCCGCGGTGGCCGGGCGGGGTAAGGAGACTCAGGCCCGAGCCACCGGTGCCTGCAGTTCCGTCACCCAGTCGTCGCGGTCGGCGGGGCATTCCAGGTTGATCTCGCGGGGGTATCCGGTCGAGTGGTACCCGTGGTCGTCGATCCAGCGGGCCAGGGTCTGGGCCGTGGGGAGCACACCGTCCATCGAGCCGCGGTGCACGATCGTCGCCGCCTGGTCGAGGGACGGCAGGTCCAGGATGCGGACGGTGCCCTCCTGGAGCGGGGCGGAGACCTGGACGGCGGCGTGGACGGTGATCCTGCCGCCGCCTTCCGGGGCGTCCTCGTAGTAGGCGACACCGGGCCCGGTGGGGGTGATCCCGGCCGCACGCAGGCGCCGGAACAGCTCGTCGTAGAGCGGACCGATGACCGGACCGATGTCCTCCGGCTCGAAACTCTCCGCGACAGCGGTCAGCTCCGCGACCCGCAGGGTGGGGACGGTCTTGATGACGACGTCGTTGGCGGGCATGTGCCCCTCGCTCTCGATCGCTCGGAGTCTCGCCTCGACCTGCACCAGGCGTGCTTCCGCGGCGGCCATGGCGGATTCCAGTTCGGCCCGCCGCAGCCGCAGCATGCCGCGCAGTTCCTCGACGCCGACCTTCTCCTCGACGATGTCCCTGACCTGCTGGAGGGTGAATCCGAGGTCCTTGAGCGCGATGATCCGGTTCAGGCGGGCGAGCTGGGCGGCGGTGTAGTAGCGGTAGCCGCTGGCAGGGTCGACGTGGGCCGGGTGCAGCAGGCCGGTCGCGTCGTAGTGACGCAGCATCCGGACCGAGACGCGGCCGTGCCGGGCGAAGTCTCCGATGGTGAACATGATGTCTCCGAGCAGACCGCCTGACACGGTGTGAGAGTCAAGAGGCTACCCGGCTGCCGAGGAACCAGCCGCTGACTATGTAACTCCTCGGTCGCGCTGTTCAGGGGCGGGCGGCCGCGTAGAGGACGTCGCGCAGTTCGGGCAGGTTCTCGCGGTCCTTGCGCCACACGAGGCGGAGGCTGAGGTCGGGTACGGGGAGCGCCAGCTGGACGAGCGTGCCGGCACGGAGGCTGTCGGTGACGGCGAAGCGGGGCAACAGGGTGACGCCGAGACCGTGTTCGGCCCAGGCGCGCATCACGGGGACGCCGCCGGCCCGGACGCGTTGGGGAGCGGTGCCGAGGAGGTGCTGCCCGGCCAGCCAGAAGGAGCATTCCGGGACGTTGACCAGGAGCCGTTCGTCCGCGAGGTCGGCAGGGGTCAACGCGGGGCGGGTCGCCAGGGAATGGGCCGGGGTCGCGACGAGGGCCAGGGGCACGGGGTCGAGGTCGAGGAAGGCGAGAGGTTCGGCGGGGGCGGGGAAGCCGAGCCCGCCGAGCGCGTCCCCGACGTCGAGGAGGAGAGCCGCGTCGAGGCGCCCGTCGGCCACGTCGGTGAGAAGCTCTCGGCGGGTGCGGTCGGAGTGGACGTCGACCGTGATGTCGGGGCGGCGTTCGGCCAGTCGGGCGAGGACGAGGGGAACGTGGGAGCCCGCCAGGGTCTCCAGGGCGCCGAGCCGTAGCCGCCGGCGCTCGCCGCGGACATCGTGGACGGCTTGTTCGGCGGTGTCGAGCAGCGTCCGTGCCCAACCGCGCAGGCGCTCCCCGGCGGGCGTCAGCTCCATGCCTTTGGGGCCGCGGGTGAACAAGGCGACGGCAAGGCCGCTTTCGAGGGTGCGGATCTGCTGCGAGACGGACGAGGGAGCGAGCCCGAGGGCGACGGCGGCGTCCGTGACCGTCCGATGCCGGATCACGGCCTCGAAGGTGACGAGTTGGCGTAGTTCCACGTACGCGCCCAACACCGCGGAAGCGTACGGAAATTCCGAACGCAGCATGCGGCCGCGCCGGTGGAACGCCCCGCCCGCTCGGACCGATGGTGGGCGGCATGACTGATCTGGCTGCTCACCGGAGGCTTGCTCTCCCATGACTGTTGTGAACCCTGTCGTGCCTACGGTGCCCTCCTCGTCCCGGGCGAGGCGCGCGGGCGCGTTGACCGGCGTATCGCTGGGCTACTTCATGGTGCTGCTCGACACCACCGTGCTGTCCGTCGCCGAACCCGACCTGGCCGCGTCGCTGCACACGTCGATGGCCGGCCTGCAGTGGACCACCACCGGGTACACCGTGGTGTTCGCGGCGCTGCTGCTCTCGGCGGGGGCGGCGGCCGACCGGTTCGGCGCCGACCGGGTCTTCCGGACCGGCACGGCCGTGTTCGCGCTCGCGTCCCTGCTCAGCTCCCTGGTCCCCGACCTGGGTGCGCTGCTGGGCCTGCGGGCGGTGTCCGGGGCGGCGGCGGCCGCGTGCGTGCCGGCGTCGATGGCACTGATCGCCCGTCTCTACCCGCAGCCTGCGGCGCGGGCCCGCGCGATCTCGGTGTGGGCCGCGGTCAGCGGGGCGGCCGTCGCGGCCGGCCCGATCGCCGGCGGCGCCCTGGTGGAGGCGGCCGGATGGCGGGCCGTGTTCCTGGTCAACGTGCCCCTCGGGCTGCTGGTACTGGCCCTGACCTGGGGACGGGCGGTGCGCTGCCCGCGCGGCGCCCACCGCGTCGACTGGCCGGCCCAGGCCGCGGCTGTCGTGGTGCTGGCACTGCTCACCGACGTCCTGATCGCGGCCGGCGCGGGCGCATGGATCCACACCGCGTGGTCGGCGGGCGGGCTCGGCGTCGCGGTGACGGTGTTCACCCTGCTCGAACGACGCAGCCAGGCCCCGGTCCTGAACCCGACGCTGCTGCGGTCGGCACCGGTACGGGCCGGGCTGCTGGCGGGCGCGGTGACCAACTTCGCCCTGTCCGGGGCCCTGTTCGTGCTGCCCTTGCTGCTGCAGCGCGAACGTCACCTGAGCGCCCTGGAAACGGGCCTGGCGTTCCTGCCGCTGACCGTCCCCTTTGCCGTGAATCCGCCGCTGACCGGCAGGATCGTCGCCCGCACCGGCCCGCGGCCCCCGATCGTCGCCGGCCTGGCACTCCTGACCGCCGGAGGCACGATCCTGGCCGGCACGGTCTTCGCCGACGGAGCCTACGTCTGGCTCTCGGTGGGCCTGCTCCTCACCGGCATCGGCATCTCCTTCGTCCTGCCCGCCCTCGCCGCGGCCGTCATCGGCGTCGCCCCGCCCGGCACGGCCGGCTCCGTCGGCGGCCTGCTCAACGCCATCCGCCAGATCGGCGCCACCCTCGGTGTCGCCCTCATGGGCGCCGCCGCGACCGCCGGTACGGGATGGTCACTGCTGCTGTCGGGCGGCCTCTGCGCCCTCGCCTGGCTGGCCTTCTCGCTTACGCCCGGGGGTGCACCCCGGTAGCAGCCCCCCTGTGGCGGACCAGTGGGCGCCTCCCTCCCCGAGGGCGACCGGGTCCGACTACCGTGACGCACACGAGAGTTGCTGGGCGGCGGCGCCGTGCCCCGGGTCCGATGTAAGCGTCCGCAGGGCCGAGGCAGTGGGTCGGCAAGGGCGGCGGAAAGGACCGGCGAGGCCGCCGCCGACGGCGAAGGCAGCAGCGCGGTTGCCGGCATCGACTACAGCCGACCGCTCGACCCGGTGAGAGCGCAGACACAGCGGGGCGGTCAGGCGGGCAGGCAAGAGCCGACACGGCCGCGTGGACGCCTCTGCCGCGGAGGTCGAGGTGACCCACTCCGGGAACGCTTCGGCAGCGTCCGGGCCAGGGCGGTGACCGGCTACCGCGGACGGGCGCAGGGAACCGACGGTCGCCCCCCGGTGGCGTACGGGTGTCCGCGACTGGGGACGTGATCGCGTTCGATGGCGGGGTCGCCAACGCCGGCTACATCCACCAGGTGAGCGTCGAGCAACTGACCATGGTGCAGCAGCGCGTACCGCAGTAGCCGGCCCCCCTGGCCGCACCACGTCGGTCTCATCCCGCCCCGGACGCAGTCCTTCCTGCACCGGCACCTCACCCGACGCAGCCGGCCGGCCTGGCTCTCGTGGTCACCCCGTCGGTTCCGGGAGCCACAGCCAGGCTTGCCCGCGGTATTCCTTGTCCTCGACCAGCAGCCGTTCGAACCGATGGGCGGCCAGCCCCGGATAGCCTTCGCCGACGACGTACTCGTACAGCTGGTCGGAGACCAGAACGGCGAAGTCGGCTTCGGGGTGGTCCGTCAGGGCGTCGCGCAGCACCGAGCTGTTCAGCAGCCGACTGATCTCCACGATGGTGGACCCCGAGAAGCCGAGCGCGGCCTTCCCGGTCGGCCCCACGACCGTGGCCATGCGCAGCCGCATCCGGTCGCTGAACCGGTCGTTGTCGGCGGCGAGGTGTTCCTGCCACGAGCGGACCAACCGCGGGAGGGCCCGGTGCAGCTCCGCGCCGGCCGGCAGGAACACGTTCATCCCGTCGCCGGTCGACTGGTGGCTGGTTTCCTCAAGGCGGTATCCCAGGTCGTCGAGCACCTCCCGGACCAGAACGGCCAGTCGCTCTTGCACGCTCTCCTTCGCGGGAGAGGTACGGCTGCTGTACCGCTCCACGTCGACCGCGAAGCCCATGCGCAGGCTGATCCGCTGCTCCGGTGCGCGGTGGCGCGTGGCGGGCGGCAGCCCGGTCACGCCCAGCAGCTCCGCGCCGGGCGACAGTTCGGATCCGGGCCGTGTGCGCCCACCCTCCACGAGTCCCAGTCGGGCCAAGCGGCCGATCTCCTGCGCCTTCTCGCGTGCGGCGGCCAAGTACTCGGCGTCGTCCGCCAGTTGATGGACCAGCGCCTCGGCGAGCCGCCGGTCGGCGGGAAACGGCTCGGAGAGCGAGGCCGTCATGTTGGCCACGGCGATGTCCACGGTACGCCGCATGCTGCGCACGTCGGTCGCGGCGAGCGTCAGATCGGCCTCGGCGAGCCGCAGCCGGGAAAGGGCGGGGAAGCCGTCCGCCGGTCGCTCCAGCACACCACGCGTCTGCGCCGCGAGGTCGTCCACGCGGTCGACAAGGCGGCTCAGTTGCTCGCCGTCGCTGCGTACCCGGGCCTGGTAGCGCAGTTTCGCGGCGTGCATCAGGTAGCGGGCCAGCGGCGGCATGTCGGGGTCGCCCTGGCTCCAGGCCCAGGCACTGAGCTGGGCGTCCTGCCCGGCGGCCGCGAGGACGACGACGCGCCGGCCGGCCCCTTCGTCGTCCGGTGAAACCTCCCACACCGCGAACCCGTTGTCGGTCGTCCAGCCCCGCAGCCACCAGTACGGTGCGTGGTCGGCGCCGGGCAGCACCGCCCGTACCGCGTGCGCGGTCATGTCGAGCGGCGAGGCCGGATGGCCGGCGGACTTCGCCAGGCAGATGCGTACGACCCCGAGCAGCGCGTCGGTGCCGCCCGCGGCCAACGCGTCCCACCACCGGTCGTACTCGATCCACCCGGGCGGGGCCAGGGACCCGGTGCGGGACCGGGACGGCGTACCGACCGGGGCGGAGAACGCCATCGACAGGTTCACCACGTCGTGCTCGCGCCGAACGATGGCCTGGTAGCCCCCCGTGCGGTCCTCGATCGCCGCCGCGGGCCGGCCCGGGGACAGCATGCCCGCCTCGGGCGGCAGGTGGGCCGGCAGGCCGGTCTCCGGGATCCGGTGGACCATGTCCAGCCTGTCCCGGCAGCCGTCCCAGATGCCGAGGATCTGCGCGTAGGCCCGTTTGGCGTACGGTCCGTCGGTCGGGGCGTAGACGTGGACGACGAGTTCCTGGTCAGCGGGTGCCGGTGCGGACCGTGTCACCGTCGCCTCCCACGTCGGCCGTGGTGCCGTCGGGCCGGGGCTCCCGCGGCCGGCCGCCGAGGGTGTGCACCAGGCGGTTGGCCCGGTCACGCGTCTTCTCCGGCACCGGGATCAGCGCCTTGGAACCGATCCTGGTGATGCGGACGGGGCCTGCCAGTTCCAGTTCGGCCGTGGCGGCGCGCAGCGCGTCGCCGTCCCCCTCGACGAGGGCCTGGTCGAGCGAACGGACGAGCGCCTCCACGCGCTCCCAGCGCTCCGCGGTCAGCTGCCACTGGAGCAGGTCATCGAGGACGTCGACGGCGTCGTCACGTGTTTCGCCGTCGATCGGAGCGACACCCGACATGCAATCCCCCTCAGCCACGTGCGCGTACGCTCACTGTAGCCTCAACGACATCCCTCGGTTCATGTCCAGCGGACCCTCTCGGTGGAAGCGGGCTCACGGCGTGCCCGGGCCGCTCCGGGAGTCGCCGGCGGCTCACATGTGAGTCGCCCTCAGCACCGCGGCGACGGCGATGGCCGCCAGGGCGATCAGCAGAAGCGCGACACTCCGGCTCACCCAGCTGTACTTGCGGCGCGCCACGAGCGCGTTGGCCCAGATCTGGTCGGCGATCGCGGTGACGAGCGCCTCCTCGTCCTGGAGCAGACCCGTCAGCCTGGCGCGGTAGGCGGCACTGGCTCCTGCGTACCGCCGCGCTATGTGGTCGTAGTACAGCGGGCTGTCGGGTACGCCGGAGCCGCGCAGGCGCGACCGGGGCCACAGGGCCATCCCCGCGGTCAGCCCGGCCGCCAGGGTGCACAGCGCACACAGCGACGCAGCGGCGGCGAACCATGCGGAGCGATCACCGGCGCCGGTCACCAGGGTGTAGAGGACACCACCGAGAGCAGCGGCTGCCGCCAGCGTCGTCGCCGCCTTGGCCTCGGCGTGTTTGCTCCACTCCCGGACGTTCTCGAGGATCCGCCATACGTGGTCCGTACCCGGCTGCCGGCGCCGCGAGGGCGTCACCCTCGTACCCGCAACCGTCGTCCGTGCTCGTGTCATCGTTCCCCCTCCGCCCCCGGATGCGGGCGCGCGCCTCGCCTATCGTTTCCAGCACATGCCTGGTTCATGCCCATGTGACCAGTGACAAAGCGGACGCTCCGGTCATACAGTGGCTCATGCTTGCGAGCTTCCAGGGGGGAAGCGGCGCTGAGGCCGACTCAGGAGACCGCGTTGCGCGATCGTCTGCTGCACTCTCTCGGTGACCGGCTGCGGAAGGCCGACCAGGGTGACGTGATGTGCGTCCTGGAGCGGGAGGCGCTGGTCGACGCCGTCCAGCTCCTGGCCATGGCCGTCGACGAGACGGGTACCGCCGCGGACTACTGCTGCGACATCGAAACCGCCCATACCCTCGGACGGCTGCACTGGTACCGCTGCCGCCTGCTGCCGGCCGCGTTCCGGCGCACCGATCAGGAGCGGGCCTTCGCGCTCTTCGCCGGGCTCCAACGCATCGCACCCACACTCGTACCGGCCGCATTGCGCGACGAGATCGCCACCTACGCGGGGCCGGTCGTGCCGGTCGTGGCGGACCATGTTCATCTGGAGTGCCGGGCCGTCAGGATCCATGACACGGGAGGTGATCTCGCCGAGGCCGCCGACCTGCTGCGGGCGGCCGCGGCGGCAGCCCCGGCGGGCAGCCGGGACCAGGGGCTCGTCCTGTCCAACCTGTGCGGGGTGCTGCGGGAGCTCTTCGGCCACAACGCGTCGCTGCCGGACCTGGAGTCCGCCGTCGCCGCGGGGCGCCAGGCCCTCGGCGTGCTTCCTGCCGATGAAGCGACGTGGATGATCCGCTCCAACCTGGCCATGGCTCTCCTGGACCGTTTCCACACCACGAAGGACCCGGCCGACCTGAGCGAAGCGGTCGGCCTGCTCCGGCAGAGCCTGTCCGCCGCCCCGGGAGCCGACTCCCGGTTCGCCCCGATGCTGGGGCTGCTGTGCTCCAGCCTGTTCCGTCACTACGCCGTCTGCGGGGACCCGGCCGTGCTGGGGGAGTCGATCGACGTCGGCCTCAGGTCACTGGCCCTGACGGGCAAGCGTGACGAGCACCGCGCGCTACTGCTGGACGACCTGATCAACGCCTCCCAGGAGAGGTACGCCAGGCTGGGTGACCTGGCCGACATCAACGCCGCGTTCGAGCTGGCCCGCGAGGCGCTCGGCCTGGCAGAGCACGGGAGTCGCCGCCATGCCCGGCTCTGGGCGCGGGTGGCCGTCCTGGCGCGGATCCGGTTCGTGGGATTCGGCCAGACCAACGACCTCGAGACGTCGGTCACCATGCTGCGGTGCGGCGACAGCCCGTCGGAGAGCGAGGACGAGCGCGCCGACCGCCTTTCCGAACTCAGCGCCTCACTGCAGGTGATGCACAGACACCTCCGCGGGGACGCAACCGACGTTCTCGACGAGGCCGTCGACACCGGGCGCGAGGCTGTCAAGGCCGCGACAGAGGCCAACCCCATGCGGTGGGACCACATCGCCAACCTGGCCGCCGCCCTGGCCCTGCGCGGCGAGATCGGCCGTGACAGCGCACTGCTGGACGAGGCGGCGGAGCTGCTGACCCTCGCCCTAAAACTGTGCCAGGACACCCCACAACGTTGTCGGCTGCAGATCAACCTGGCCGCTGCGCTGGAGCGCCGATGGGACCTGCGCGGCGACGAAACCGACCGGACCTCCGCGATCGCGGCGCTCCGGAAGGCGGCCACGGCCGTGGACGCCCCGCCCGACGAGCGCATCGAGGCCGCGGAGAGGTGGGGAAGGCTCGCCACCGATGCCGGGCGGATCGAGTCCGGTCAGGAGGGCTACGCGACGGCGCTGGATCTGCTGCCCCTGCTGTCCTGGCCGGGACTGGACCAGGTCAGCCAGGAACAGCGGCTGATGCGAGTTCAGGGACTGGCGTCCGCAGCGGCCGCCGCCGCCCTCGTCGCCGGAGATTCGGAACGCGCGGTCACCATCCTCGAACACGGCCGGAGCATGCTCTGGACGAGGCTGACGCAGATCAGGGCGGACCTGGCCGCGCTGGAGGAGAACCATCCCGAGGCGCGGGCGCGGCTGGCGGCGCTGGGCGCCGGCCTCGACCCGTCGACGGATCGGGAGATCCGCGCGACGGGCGAAAGCTTCCGGTCGGTGGCCGACCGCGAGCGCATTTTCGCGACACGCCGACAACAGCGCACGGGAAAGCGCATGGCCACGGCGCGGGCGTGGGAGGCCACGCTGGACTCCTTACGCACGACACCGGGCTGGGAGCACTTCCTGCGCCCTTCGGACACGGCACGGCTCCGGGCGAGTCTGCGGCACGGTCCCGTCACGGTGGTCAACACGAGCGCGCACCGGTGTGACGCCCTGATCGTCCATGCCGACCGCATCGATCTCGTACCACTGACGGACCTCTCCATGTCCGACGCGATCGCACGGACCGACCGGTTCATCACCGCGTTGACGGAATGGGAGCATGGGGATGCCGGGTCCGACACCGTCGACCCGGTGATCGGCGACACGCTGGAATGGCTGTGGGACACGGTGGCCGAACCGGTTCTCGCCCGCCTCGGGCACCTCTCGTCGCGCGGCGGCCCCGACGGCCTCCCACGCCTGTGGTGGTGTCCCACCGGGCCGCTCACCGTCCTTCCGCTGCATGCGGCCGGCTCCCACCGGGACGGAGCCCCCGGGTCCGGCCGTTCCGCGCTGGACCGGGTCGTCTCCTCCTACACACCCACGTTGAACGCCCTCAGCCGGGCAGCCGCCCCTTCCCCCGCCACGCCGGGCAGCAGACGGCTGCTCGCGGTCGCCGTACCCCACGCTCCCGGCGAGCCGTCACTGCCACGGGCGGTGCGGGAGGCCGAATTCCTCGCGTCGTGTTTCATCGAGCGCCACACCTCCCTCCTCGGCCCGCAGGCCACCCGTGACAACGTCCGGGAGGCCGTCACGCGGCATGCGTGGGTGCACTTCGCCTGTCACGGGGAGCAGAACGCCTCCCTGCCGACCCGCGTCCGCGCCGAGGGGCCGCGCGCCTCCGGTCCGCTGAACAGCGGTCTCAGACTCCACGACGGACTGCTGACGGTCGCCGACATCGCCGATCTACGGCCCGACGACGCGGAGTTCGCGTTCCTGTCGGCCTGCAAGACCGCCCTCGGCGGGGGTGACGAAGGCATCAACCTCGTCAACGCGATGCACCTGGCCGGGTACCGTCATGTGATCGGCACCCTGTGGTCCGTCCCGGACCCCGTGATGGGCAGGCTGGTCAAGGACTTCCACCACCGGTCCTCCTCCGACGGACGGTTCCGGCCGGAGACCTCCGCCCGAGCACTGCACGGAGCCGTCCAGAGCCTGCGGCACCGGTTCCCGCAGAACCCGAGCCGATGGGCCCCCTTCGTGCACACCGGTCCGTGAGGCGGCACCACCAGTGACGGATACGACAACGGACCCGGACGGAGCACGGGCGACGACTGTCCGCGCCCTGGCCGTACAGGGCGACCACCACCTCCGCGAAGGCCGCCCGGACGAAGCGACCGCCATGTTCCGGGCCGCACTCGAGATGTACGACGGTCTCGGCCCGGCAGGCAGGGCGGCGCTGTGCCCTCCGGCCGGCGAGCGAGGCGGGATCACGGCAGCCCGGCTGCATGCCGGTCTCGGCGTGGCCGCCTTCCAGGCCGGTGCATACGCCGAGGCCAAGGCCTGCTTCCTGCAAGCCCTGGCGGAGGACGAGGCCGCCGGAGACGACCCGGCCGTGGCCCGCGATCTCGGAAACCTGGGCGTGGTCAGCCGCCAGACCGGCGACCTCGACGGTGCCCTGTCGGCCTACGAACGCGCTCACCGGATCGAGACCCGGTCCGGCGTCCCACCCGCCGACCTGGCCGTCACGATCAACAACATCGGCATGGTGCTGCGCGGCCGGGGCGAAGCAGCGGCCGGTCTCGCCCGCTTCCGGGAAGCCCTCTCCCTGCTGCCGCCCCACGACGACTCCCTGGCCGCGCGCCGCGCCAGCGTGCTCAGCAACATCGCGGGGTGCCACCTGGACAGCGGGCACCTGGCGGACGCGGTGGACCACTACCGCCAGGCTCTCGACACGATCGAACGCCTGGCGGGCGAATCGGCGGACGCGGCCAGGTACCACAACAATCTGGGGTTCGCCCACCACGTGCTGGGTGAATCGCAACGAGCACTCGCCGAGTACGAGCACGCCCTGCGCATCGACAGCCGGATCAGCCCCCGTTCCGGAGACGTGGCGCGGGACCTCATCAACATCGCGGGCGTCCACCGTGACGCCGGAGCCCTGGACAGCGCCCTGCGCTACTACCGGCGGGCACGCCGGCTGCTGGCCAAGGTCGCCCCGCGCTCGCCGGAGATGGCGGCGTGCCTGACCAATCTCGGGGGAGTGCTCCATCTTCGCGGCGACGTGGCCGGAGCCCTGCGTTGGTACCGCAGGGCCCTCGACCTGGAGCGGGCGATCGCACCGGAATCGGCCGGGGTCGCCCGCGACCTGGGCAACATCGGTTCGCTCCTGCTCGAACAGGGGGAGCTCGACGAGGCGTACGACCACCTGCAGCAGGCCCTCACCCTGGAGCGGAAGTCCGGTGAGGACTCCCTCAACATGGCATTGTCCTCCCACAGTCTGGCCCAGGTGCTCCACGCCCAGGACCGGTGCGACGCAGCCGTGGAGGAACTGACCAGGGCCATGGAGGTGGCCGAGTCACTGCGCTCCCGGGCCGGCCTCGACCGGGCGAGGGAGCTCGTGCTGGCACAACACGAGGTCGTGTTCACGGACCTGGTCGACTGGCTGTACGACCGGGCCGCGCCCGGAGACCACGCACAGGCCTTCCTCGTCGCCGAGCGCTTCCGTGCGCGCGTGCTGCTCGACCTCTTCGCCGAACGCCTGCTCGAACTCCACCCGTCGGACGACCACCAGCGCGAAGTCCTGCGCCGCGAGCAGGAGGCGGCCGATCGCCTGGCCGCAACCTTCGCCCGTCGCTCCCGCGCCGAGCTGGAGCACGACGAGGACGCCAGGCAGCGACTGGCCGCCGTCGAGCACACCCAGGCGGAGGAACTGGACCGCCTGCGAACCGAGGCCCGCACTCTGATCCCCGCCTACGCCAGCCTGCGTGCACCAACTCCGGCCGCGCTCTGGACAGTTCAGGCACATCTGCGACCGAACGAACTCATGCTGACGTACCTGCTCACCGCAACACGCGCCTTCGTGTGGGCGGTACGACGAGACGCCGTCACACTCCGCGAGTTGCCCGAGCATCCCGAGCGCATCGCGACGCTCGTCCAGGCGGGGGTCGGGGACTACCGGCAGGGAGGCCACGGGGGACCGGATGCCCAGGCCGCCCAACGGCAGCTCGCCCGGCTGCTCCTGGAACCGGTGCCCCAGGAGTTGTGGAAGGGCGTGGGCCGTCTGACCGTCGTACCCGGCGGGCAACTCGCCTACCTGCCGTTCGAGCTGCTCCCCTTGCCTTCGGGACGACTCGTCGTGGACGAGTACGTGGTCGGCTACTGTCCGTCCTCCACCGTCTTCACCGAGCTGCGGCGACAGACGCGACGGGAGCCCTCCTCCTGGGGCGAACGCCAGTTCGTCGGCTTCGCCGATCCGGTCACGGCTCACACCGACCGGCCGCTGTCCTCCACACTTCCGGCGGCACAGTCCGAGGTGCGCCGGGTGGCCGCCTCGTTCGGAGCCGCGGGATCGAGCTGGACGGGCCCCGACGTCACCAAGAGCCGTATCGCGGCGACCGTCCCCGGTCACCGTTACGTCCACTTCGCCACGCACGCCTTCCTGAACGACCACGAGCCGCTGTACTCGGGCCTCCTGGTCGCGCCCGACGCCCCGCCGGCTGCGCGGGACGCATCACGGGAAGGCGAGGCCGAGACGCTTCTGCAGGTCTACGAGATGTTCAGGCTCCGTCTGTCGGCCGAGGTCGTGGTGTGCTCGGCCTGCCAGAGCGGCCTCGGGCCCATCCGCGCGGGCGAGGGCCTAGTCGGCATGAGCCGGGCGCTCCTGGTCGCCGGAGCGGAGACGGTGGTGCTGACGTCCTGGCCGGTCGTCGACACACCCACGAGCCGTCTGGTACGCCGGTTCTACGAGTTCCTCAGAACCGGCCACGGACCCGCCGATGCCCTCACCCAAGCCAAGCGATCGGTCCGGCACACGCACCCGGCCGTGTACACCACTCCGGCGACCTGGGCAGGACTCGTCATCGTCGGGGCCAAGTAGCGAGGCGTCCGCCTGCTGTACGCGCGTCCGGGAGGGCTCCCGGCCAGCGCACAGCCTGCCGCGTTGATCGCGGTGAATCCCGGAAGCGGTCCCCTGGCCGAACTGCGTCAGGGGTGGAGCCGCAGGACTTTGGCGAGCAGCGCGGAGAGTTGTTCGCGTTCGGCTGGGGTGAGGTCCGTGAAGGTGTCGTCGAGGAACTCGGGTACCGCGTCCTCGGCACGGGCGAGGAGTCGGCGCCCTGAGTCGGTGATCGTGACGGCGTAGGCGCGGCGATCGCCCGCGTCGCGTTCGCGCCGTACGTGCCCCGCCCGCTCCAGACCGTCGCAGATGCCGACCATGACGCTGCGGTCGATGCGCAGTTGGTCGCTCAGGACCCGCTGCGAGCTGGGTCCGACCTCGGCGAGCATCTTGAGCACCAGATGCTGGCCGACGCCGATCCCGGACTCGTGCGCCCGGGCTTCTGCGGCGCGGGCGACGACGGTCGAGGCTCGGCACAGAGCGATGTCCAGGCGCTCCGCGGCAAGCGTCGGAAAGTAGCCGGCATCGCGGTTCGCGGCCTTGGGCGGCATGCCCACCTCCTTTGCGTGTGCGGCGGTCACCCGTCAACCGTACCAAGAATCATCTGCCCCCAGATTGTTTGCGCCCCACTCATCGAATTTGTATGCTCGCCAATCATCTGTCAGCAGATTGTCTGTATGGAGATGGAGATTTGGCATGGTCAAGCCCGACGGCCGCAGCCGATTACCCCCGGGCCCCGCCCGCCCTCGGACCCGACTTGACGCTGTCGGAGGGCACGCTCCAGTGGCTCGTGTCGGGACACACGGTCCGTGACCGACCACCCCACGACGCCCACCGACCCCGTACATCCGAAACAGAGGAAGCGGCCGTGACCCTGGACCTGACTACCGACCAACTCCTGTCCACCACCCGCGCGGTGCGGAAACGCCTGGACCTGGACCGCCCGGTCCCGCGCTCCCTGATCGAGGAGTGCGTGGATTTGGCCACGCAGGCGCCGACCGGCCGCAACCGGCAGCGCTGGCACTTCATCGTCGTCACCGAAGACGCCCAGCGGCGGGCCGTCGCGGACATCTTCCTGCGCGCCCTACCACTGGCCCCGGGACATCCCCTGACCGAACGCGACGCGTGGCGCATGAACTACCACCCCGACTCCACCGAGCGTGTCTTCGACGGCCTGCGCCACCTGGTCGAAAACATCCACCGGGTGCCCGCCTTCGTCATCCCCGGGGTGGAAGGACGCACCGACCACGCCCCGGTGACCGTGCAAGCGGGGGTGTGGGGCTCGATCCTGCCGGCGGTGTGGAGCTTCATGCTGGCCGCCCGGGCACGCGGCCTGGGTACGACCTGGACGACAGCGCAAGGGCCACTGGAGCGGGAGTTGGCCGACGTGCTCGGCGTTCCGTACGACGACATCATGCTGGCCGCCTTCATTCCGCTGGCCTACACCATCGGCACCGACTTCAAGCCGGCCCGCCGGATCCCTCGCGAGCACGTCCTGCACTGGGACCGCTGGGAACAGCGCTCCGCCGGGCCCACGCACTAGCGCACCGTTGCGCCCGCCGCATGCCACGCAGTTCCACCGCTCCGGGCCCCGTCCTCCGCTCGCCGACGGGGCCCGCGCGCGACTGGCCCACGAGCCGTTTCCTCACCACCGGCGTCTGCGCCGGCAGCATCGTCGTCGCCACGGCCGGCCTGCTGCACGGCCGGGAGGCGACGACCTACATCGCGGTGCTGCCGGACATGAGCGAGGAGCCGACCCCAGGCGCCGTCGGCCGATCAGCGGCCGAAGAGTTCGTAGACCGTCTTCCACGGACCGTGAGCTTCACGTTCTGGGCGTCCCCCGCGGTCACGGCCGTCTGCACGGTGGCCGCGGCGGACCGGCCGGCCGTCACCGAGCCGGCAGACGGGCTGAGCGCGACGGAAGTCGCTGCCGCACTCGGTCAACTGGGTCTACCTCCATGCGGCTGCGGGCTCGTTGCCCATGTCGATTCGCGCGCACCTGGCGATCAGCTCAGCCGTCTCGTCGGCGGCGTCTGCCGCTTTGGTCAGGTCACCTACTCCGAGGAGGGCGAGGGCCGTGTTCATCTGCTGGACAGCGACGGGGAGGCTCGTTCCGCCACCGGGACGATGGCAGTGGGCCGTCAGAAGGCGCAGGCGGTACTGAACTTCGACGAGATCGTCGAACCATTGCTGCAGGAGGGCCTCGTCGGGCGTACCCCCTGCGGGGATCTTGTGGCGGTAACTGGCGGCTTTGGTCAGCGCGTGGAAGACGCCGTCGTAGGCGGCGGCCCGTTGGTCCCGGCGCCATGTCGCGGCCTCGTGTCGTGCTTGCCGTCGTTCGGACAGGGCCGAGCCAAACAGGGCCGTCAACGCGCCGAGGGCTGCACCTATCAGGCCAACGATCGCCGATGTCACTCTGCCCCCTGGAAGTTGGAAGTCGGGCTCCGAGCGCGCTTGGGAGGAGGGGCCCGTAGCCGAGCCATCACATAGCGTTCAAGTCTCATTGTTGCCGCGGGCGGTAGGCCATGAGTACCTCGATGACGGATCACCAGCGAGATGGTGGGCGGCGGACCAGCGGCCCGGAGTCGGGGTGACTGTGCCCGCCGAGGCCCTGCTCGAGTACAGACCGTCAACGTGGCCGTATTCTGCTGCGGTTACGGGGTGCGGTGACCAGGGGGAGGCGTACGTGCAGCCGTTGGAGTCCACGGATCCGGCCGTGATCGGCGGCTACCCGCTGCTGGCGCGGCTCGGTGCGGGCGGTATGGGCCAGGTCTACCTGTCGCGCACGCCGGCGGGCCGCCCGCTGGCGTTGAAGACGGTTCGCCCCGACCTCTCCGCCGCGCCGGACTTCGAGAAGCGCTTCTCCAGGGAGATCCGCACCAGCGACCGGGTCCGGTCTCCGTGGACCGTCTCGGTCGTGGACTTCAGCCCGCCAGGCCAGCGCCCGCAGTGGCTGGCCACCGAGTACGTCGCCGCGCCCGCCCTCGCGGACTGGGTCACCGCCCACGGCCCGCTGCCGCCTGCCACCCTGCGTGTCCTGGCCGGCGAACTCGCCGGCGCGCTGGCCGCTGTGCACGCCTGCGGCCTGACCCACCGGGACGTCAAACCGTCCAACGTCCTCCTCGGTCGAGTCCGGCCCATGCTCATCGACTTCGGCATAGCCCGTGCTGCCGACGACTCCCGCCTCACCGGTACCGGCGGTGTCATCGGCTCTCCCGGTTATCTGGCGCCCGAACAGGCCGTTCAGGGGACCGTCACCGAAGCGGGTGACGTCTTCTCCCTGGGCGCGGTCCTCGTCTTCGCCGCCACCGGCACCGGCCCGTTCGAACTACCGGGCGAGCAGCCCTCGGCACCCCTGCTCCTCTACCGCATCGTCCACGAGGACGCCCGCCTCGACGGCGTACCGGCCGACCTCGCAGAACTCGTCGCCCGCTGTCTGGCGAAGAATCCGCAGGACCGGCCACGAAGCGCAGAGCTGGCAGCATCGCTGTCGGGGGAGGGGACCGTCGGCGATCCTCGGGCGGGGGCGTACGGAGCCGGGACCGCGCCGGGGGCCGGCGCCTGGGAGCGGACTCTTCCACCCGGACTCGGTGCCGACCTCCAAGCGCGGGAGGCGGAGGTCGCCCACCGGTGCGCGGTGCCGCCGGACCACCCGGCCTCGACGGCCCGGACGGCGCCCGGGCCCGGGATACCGGGAGTGCCGACGACCACCGGGGCGGTGGTCCCGCCCTCCGCCGGCCATCCGGCCCCTGGCACGGCCGCGCCGTATCCCCCCTCCGCCATCGCGGGGGCGAACCCGCCCGGGCACCCAGGCTCCTCCTCGCCGTCGTACGCGGCCCACCACCCCGCGTACATCCGCGCGCGCCGCCGCGTCCGCTGGATGGCCGCCGCCTGTGCCCTCACCGTCGTCGCCGTCGCGACCGGCATCATGCTGCTGCACCCGTTCGACACGGCCGACCACGGCGACGGCACCTCGTCCTCCCGGTCTCCCAGCGCCTCCGCTCCTGCCCTCTCCGTCAAGTGGGCCGGCGTGTGGACGGGTACGGGCCCGGGCGTTCCGCACGCCGACGGCCAACTGCATCCGCGCACCAACTCCTTCAAGGTGACCCTCACCCTGCACACGGCTTCCGTGGGTGAACTGGCCGGTAAGCAGGTCAGCAACATCACCGAGGTCGGCACCGGCCGGGAGGTCGGCTGCACGGAGGCCCTCGCACTGCGAGCCGTGCGCGGCACGACGGCCACCTTCGAAGCGGTCACCAGTCACCCCACCGACCGCTCGGACACTTCACTGCAGTGCGAGACCGGCCACCTGTACGTCGTCCAGCTCGCCGACGCCGACACCATCACCCTCGGCGAAGAGGGCGCCCAGTCCGCGGGTGCGCCCGAGGCCGTGCACCGCAGTCGCCGCACGTCCTGATGTTCGTTTCGCTGTTCACCGAAGTAATGAGGCATCCTGGAGCCATGGACCACGTACCTGCCTCCGAACCGGCGGATGCTCCGGCTCCCGCCGCGCGGCTTGCCTCCTTCGCCGCGGCCCTGGCCGATGAGACTCGTGCCGCCATCTGCATGACCTTGCTCGAAGGGCGTGCCTGGACGGCGGGTGAGCTGGCCCGCGCCGCTGGGGTCGCCCCCTCCACGGTCAGTGGGCATCTGACCCGCCTGCTGGAGGCGGGGGTGTGCGTGACGGAGCGGCAGGGGCGGCACAGCTACGTGCGCATCGCCGATGCGGCCACCGCCCGTCTGGTCGACGAACTGGCCTCGCACGCCGTCCCGGGCCGCGACGCGGCCCACGCCGTGCCGGTGGTTGCCGCACCGGACCCGTTGGTGCGGGCCCGCACGTGCTACGACCACTTCGCGGGCAGGCTCGGCATGGCGGTGACGGATGCGATGGCAGACCGGGGGTTGCTGCGCACGGAAGGCGTTTTCGCGCTGACGCGAGCCGGATTCGCCTGGTGCGAGGAGGCGGGCGTCGACGTGACGGGGGCGGGGCGCAGGCCGCCGGCGAGTTCGTGCCTGGACTGGACCGAACGCCGGCGCCACCTGGGCGGCCTGGTCGGGGCGCGGCTGTGCGCGCGGGCCCTGGCCGAAGGCTGGGTGGTACGCCCGGAGGGCGGCGGACGGGCCCTGCTCGTGACGCGGGCAGGAGAGGAGGCCTTCGGTGAACTCCTGGGCCTCACACCGCAGGCGTGGAGCTAGGGGGGCGCCCCACAGCACCGGCCACATCCGGAGGCCAAGCGAATATTTCGGTGAGCACCGAAGTGTTGGGGTGTAGGGTCGTAGACATGAAGATCCCTCCGCGTGCCCTTCCCCCTGCCCTCCTCACCGGCGGTGCCGTCTGTTTCACCGTGTTCGCCTGGGCCTCGGCATTCGTGTCCATCCGCAGCGCCGCAGCCGCCTACTCTCCAGGGGCACTCGCCCTCGGCAGACTGCTCGTCGCCTCGCTCGTCCTGGTGACGCTGCTCCTCGTGCGCCGCGAAGGCCTCCCCCCGCGCGGGGCCCGAAAAGGCATCCTGTTGTCCGGACTCGTGTGGTTCGGCGGCTACATGGTCGCGCTCAACTGGGGCGAACGCCTCGTCGACGCGGGGACCGCGTCCCTGCTCGTGAACACCGGGCCGATTCTCATGGCGCTCCTCGCCGCACGCCTGTTGGGCGAGGGGCTGCCGCCGCGGCTGGTGACGGGCACAGCGGTCTCCTTCGTCGGCGCCGTAGTCGTCGGTCTGTCGATGTCGTCCGAAGGCGGCGGCTCGACGTCGGTGCTCGGGGTGGCGCTGTGCCTGCTCGCGGCGGTGGCATACGCGACAGGGGTCATCGCGCAGAAGCCCGCACTCGGCTACGGGACACCGCTGCAGATCACCACGTTCAGTTGCCTCACCGGGACCGTGGCCTGCCTGCCGTTCGCCGGACAGCTGGTCGCCGAGATCCCCCGGGCGCCGCTCTCCGCCAGCCTCAACATGGTCTATCTGGGCGGAGTCCCCACCGCCCTCGCCTTCACCACCTGGTCGTACGCTCTCGCACGGATGCCGGCCGGGAAACTCGGCGCGACCACCTACGCCGTGCCGGCCGTCGTCGTCCTGCTGAGCTGGATACTCCTGGGCGAGGTCCCGGCCTGGCTGACACTGCTGGGGGGCCTGCTGTGCCTGACCGGGGTGGCCGTCTCCCGCTACCGCCCCCGGACTCGGAAGGATGCCGCCGTACGAGCGGACGCACCCGTGTCCCAACCCGCCGACGCACCAGCGCGATAGCACTGGGACGCGGCGGTACCCCCCTTCCACCGACTGGAGCTTCCCGTGCGTGCACGCCAAAGCCTCGCCCTCGTCCTCATCGTCGCCGCGACCGCCCTGACGGGCGGCTGCGCGGAGCAGGAGAACCGGGAGACGACGACCGCACCCGGCCCCACGGCCTCTTCGGCCCCGACCTCCACCACTCCGGCCCCCTCTTGGGAAGGCAAGGCACCCCGGGAAGACGCCATGCGACGCGCCACCCGTGCCCTGAACGCCGTGGAAACCGACGGCGCCTCACGGGTCGACGAGGGGATGGAGGACCTCGCCCGGGGGCTGGACAAGACCTTCACCCCGAAGGGGAACCGGCCCCACACCTTCGACATCGCCTGCCAGGCACCCGCCGACCACACGCTGACGCTGACCCTCGCGGGCGCCGGCGCGGAAAGCGAGTGGGAGGTGACGTGCGGCGACCGCGAGGCCGACCGGTTCAACATCCCCGCCGGCAGCCGCTTCACCGCCCGGATCCCCGCCGCGGACCGGCACACCCAGGGGCTCGTGCAGTGGCGGCTCAGTACGATCGCTCCCGCCGACGTGGAGGGCTGCAAGGACGACATCGGGGGATGCGAGGAGTGAGAGAACCGTGCCGGCTGCCGTACACGACCGGGTTCGTCACTGACGAGGGTCAGGCGGATCCGTCGTGGATGACGGTGTCCAGCGCGTACACGGAATGGTCCCGGCTGCCGATGTAGACGACACCGTCCGCGACCGCCGGTGACGACTGGATCCCTCCATCGGTGGCATAGGACCACTTCTCCTGCCCGGTGTCCGTATCCAAGGCGTACACCTTGTGGTCGGCGCTGCCGACGTACACGATTCCCCCGGTGACCCTCGGCGTCCCCTCGACCTTTCCACCGGTGTCGAAGGCCCATCTCCTGTTTCCGGTGGCCGCGTCCAGGGCGTACACCTTTTTGTCGTCGCACCCGGAGTAGACGACGCCGTTCGCGGCCACCGGCGCCGACCCGGTCCGGTTGCCCGTGTCGTGGGCCCACCTCTTGGCGCCGGTGGCCGTGTCCAGGGCGTAGATCCGCTTGCTGCTGCCGATGTAGAGCATCCCGCCGACCACTGCCGGCGACGTGAAAGCCCAGTCCTCCGGGGTGTCGTCCCACTCGACACTGCGCCCGAAGCCCCAGTCACTCGCGCGGCGTACCCATTTCTTCTCCCCGGTGGTCCTGTCCAGGGCGGTCACCGAGTCGAACCCGGCGACGAACACCACCCCGCCGGCCACCACCGGCAGTTCGAGACCCGAATCGCACAGGACGACCCACCGCTTCCTCCCGGTGACCGCATCCAGGGCGATCACCTCGCTGTGTCCTCCTACGTACACCACCCCGTCGGCGGCCGTTGGAGCCGCTTCTGCTTTGGTGCCGGTGGGGTAGTGCCATTTCCGTTTCCCGGTGGCGGCGTCCAGGGCGTAGACGTTCCCGTCGGCGCTGCCGGTGTACACCATGCCCCCGGCCACCGAGGGTGTCCCTTCGACCCTTCCACCGGTGGGGTACCGCCACTTCCGTTTCCCGGTGGCGGCGTCCAGGGCGTACACGTTCCCGTCGGTGCCGCCCAGGTACACCACTCCGTCAGCCACCGTCGGGGACGAGGTGACCGGGGACTTGGCGGTGCATCGCCACCGCAGCCGCCGGTCGGGGGTGTCGTGGTCGAACAGCGTGAAGCCCGCGGCGGCGATGCCGGTACTGGTGGCCGCACCGATGCCGAGCCACAGCGCGGTGCGGCGGCTGATGTGTCTCTTTGCCGTCGACGCGTCCGCCGCCGGTTCCGGCACGGGCACCGGAGCCGCGTCCCCGCCGATCGCGGTGAGCGGGGCGGTCACCGTCTCCGTGGCGGTGCCGGACGGCCGCGCTCCGGCACCGGACGCCGGTGGCGTGACGTCAAGGCCGCGGAGGGCGTCGCACACCTCGGCCGCCGAGGCAGGACGGTCGTCGGGGGCCTTGGCGAGGAGGGCCATGACCAGGGCGTCCAGAGCTGCTGGCACACCGTCGCGCGTCAGACCCGGTGGCTGCGGGGCCGTGTTCAGGTGGGCGGCCATCAACGCGACGGGCTCGCCGGCCTGGAACGGAGGGCGTCCGGTGAGCAGTTCGTGGAGTACGCACCCCAAGGAGTACAGGTCGGAGCGGGCGTCTCCGGAATGATCACCGAAGCGCTCGGGAGGCATGTAGGCGAGCGTGCCGATGACCTTGCTCGACTTGTGCGTCGACGCCATGTACCGGGCGATGCCGAAGTCGAGGATCTTGATGCGGCCGTCCCCGGTCAGCATGAGGTTCGCCGGCTTCAGGTCCCGGTGGATCACCCCTGCCGTGTGAGCGGCTTGCAGCGCCGCGGCGGTCTGGGCCGCCCAGTCCACGGCGGTGGACAGTCCGGGCAGTCCGTCCGTGCGGAGCACCGTGTCCAAGTCCCGTCCGGTGACGAACTCCATCACCAGATAGAGGGTGCCGTCGTCGGGGTCCTGTCCCAGGTCGAAAATCGTCACCACACCGGCGTGGTTCAGCCCGCCCGCGGTGCGCGCCTCGCGGAAGAACAACTCCGCGCCGAAGTCGCCCCGTCGGTCGTACGGCAGCAGCTTGACCGCGACCCGACGCTCGATCACACGGTCGCGGCCCTCCCAGACCTCGCCCATACCGCCCCGGCCGACGAACGCGACCAGTTCGTAACGCCCGCCCACAACCCGCGACACCACCCGTACCCCCGTCCGGACATCTGCCACCCGCACCCCGTCGCACCCGACCCGCCTCCGCGGGACCGCAACGACGATCCCACAGCGGCCGCGCGCCCACCGGCAGGAAGACGGAATCCAGGGCCACGGGCAGGCAGCCCCGCGCCCGTAACTTTTTAGCGTCTACCGCGCGGAGCATGCCGGCTCACCTCGCCAACTCGGCCCCGCGGGGACGGCCGATTCCAGGAGACCGGTGCGTTCCAGCGCGCCCGGGCCTCAGGAGCGCGCGAGGAGGCCGCGCTCCAGGGCGAGGACGACGGCGCGAGTGCGGTCGCTGACGTCGAGCTTCGCGAAGACGCGCAGGAGGTGCGTCTTCACCGTGGCCTCGCCGATGACCAGACGACGGCCGATCTCGGCGTTGGACAGGCCGTCGGCGACCGCGAGCAGCACGTCCCGCTCGCGGGCGGTGAGCGCGACCGGCTCGGGACGGCGCATCCGGGCCACGAGGCGCTCCGCGACCCTGGGCGCGAGGACCGTCTCACCGCGCGCCGCCGAGCGGATGGCGTCGGCGAGCTGCTCGCGGGTGGTGTCCTTGAGGAGGTAGCCGACGGCGCCGGCCTCCACGGCTCGTTCGATCTCGACGTCCGTGTCGTACGTGGTGAGGATCAACACCCGGGTGGCCGTCGGCAGGGCGACGATCTCGGCGGTGGCGGCCACGCCGTCGAGCACCGGCATCCGCAGGTCGAGGAGGGCCACATCGGGGGCGAGCCGCTCGACGAGGTCGACGCCGTCGCGGCCGTCACTCGCCTCACCGACGATCTCTATGGTGGGCTCGTTGGCCAGCAGGGCGATGACTCCGGCGCGCATCACGGCGTGGTCGTCGACCACGACCACCCGGATCCGGTCGTACGCGGTGTCGGTCATGGTCGGTCCTGACTGTGCGTGGGAAGGCTGGCGAGGACACGGGTGCCGTCCCCGAGGGAGCTGGTGACGGCGAGTTCGCCGTCGAGTTCGGCCAGCCGTCGGCGCATGCCGTCGAGGCCGAAACCACGGGACTCCTCGACGACGAAGCCGCAGCCGTCGTCGGTGATCTCCAGCTCGACACCGCCCGCGCATTCGGCCAGGACGACGTTGACGGCGGAGGCGCCCGAGTGTTTGCGCACGTTGGCGAGGGACTCCTGCGTGCAGCGCAGCAGGGCGACACGGGTGCGCTGGTCCAGGTCCATGTCGGGCAGTTCGGCGGTGACGGTGAGGCCGGTGTCCTGGACGAAACGGTCCAGGGTTCTGCGCAGGGTGGTGGCCAGCGAGCCTGCCGCGACACCGCTCTCGGGGGCGGAGCCGACGAGCACCCGGGCCTCGGCCAGGTTCTCGCGCGCGGTCTGCTCGATGGAGGTGAGCTGCTCGGCGCAGCGTACGGGGTCGGTGACGGTGGCGGCGCGGGCCGCCTCCGCGAGCACCACGATGGAGGCGAAGCCCTGGGCGAGGGTGTCGTGGATCTCGCGGGCGAGCCGTTCGCGCTCCTCAGCCGCCCCCTGCCGCTGATAGGCGGCTGCCAACTCCTGCTGGGCGACGGCGAGTTCCGCGGTCAGCTGCTCCTGCCGCTCGTTGCTCCGGCCGACGAAGCGGTGCACCCACAGCCCCAGACCCACCCCGGCGGCATAGGCGACAACGGTGAACACCACGTTACCCGTGAGGAATTGGGGACTCCAGCCCTGGCCGAGCGTGCCGCCGAACACGGTGAGGGCCGCGGCGGCCCCGCTCAGGGTGATCGCGTCCCGCGGGGTGCGGGTGAAGAGCCAGAACTGCGGCAGGGACACCACGTAGAAGGCGGCCCCGCCGTCCAGAACGTAGGCCGTCGCGCCCAGGACGAGCGCCAGGACGCCGAGGTAGGGACGGGGACGCAGGACGGGGTTGTCCGGCCGGTTGAGAACGACCGTGTGACACAGCGCGATCAGGGCGAGCAGGCCGAACAGCCAGTACCTCCGGGCCGGCGACGCGTCCAGCACGGCGATGGCCTGTGGCAGCAGACCGAACAGGATCCAGCCTGCCAGGCTCCAGCGGAGGACCCGGTCCTGGGGCAGCCGGTCACCCGGCTGCCGCTGCCACTGAATCACGCTGATTCACCTCGTTCGTAGGGGAGTTGAGGATCCGGCGCCGATCTCGTCAGCCTACCGATTCCAGGGTGCGGGAGGACTGCCCAGTGGTGCGGCGGGCACGGCGCACTCCGCGGGAGGGCCACCAGTTGGCCTCGCCGAGCAGGAGCATCAGGGACGGCAGGACCAGCATCCGGATGACGAAGGCGTCCAGGAGCACGGCGACCGCGAGGCTGAAGCCGATCTGCTTCATCTCGATCAGGTGCAGGGCCGCGAAGCTGGCGAACACCGTGACCATGACCACGGCGGCGCTGGTCACCACGCCCGCCGAGCTGCCGATGCCCTCGATCACGGCCCTGCGGGTCGGGACTCCGCGCAAGGCGGCCTCCCGGATCCGGCTGATCACGAAGACCTGGTAGTCCATCGACAGGCCGAACAGGATCACGAAGAGGAACAGCGGGACACGGGAGCCGATCGACCCGGTGGAGTGGAAGTCGACCAGGCCTTCGGCCCAGGTGTGCTGGAAGACCAGGACGAGGATGCCGAGCGAGGCGGCGGCGGAGAGGAGGTTGAGGACGATGCCGACCAGGCCGAGGACCACGGAGCGGAAGGCGTAGACGGTCATGGCGAAGGTGACCAGGAGCAGCGCCCCGATGATGAGGGGCAGCTTCCGTTCCTGGTGGGTCGGGTAGTCGGTGTAGCGGGCGACGTCACCGGTCACCGCGGTCTCGGCACCCTGCACGCGGCCGACGGTCTGCGGGACGTACGTGTCGCGGATGTCCTTCAGCGAGGACTGGGCCTCGTCGCTGCTGACGTAGTGCGGGACCTGTAGCTGGAGCATGCTGATCCGTTTGTCGGGTGACGTGGTCAGCTTGGAGGTGCCGCTGAGGCGCGGGTCGTCCTTGACGTCGGAAGCGAGTTCGCGCAGCGCGGCCGTCACCTCGGGCGAGCGGTCGGCGTCGGCGCGGACGACGACCTGGTGCATGGACTTCAGCTCCGGGTACGCCGCGTTCAGCCGGTCGTAGACCTGCATGGCGACGATGGAGCGGGAGTGCGTCTCGCGGCCCATGTCGGTGAGCTTGAGGCCGAGGACCGGGGCGGCGAGGGCGAGCAGTCCGACAACGGTGACGGTGAGCGTGGCGACGGGGTGCTTGGCGACGGGGCGGAGCACGGCGGCGGTCAGCCGGCCAGGGCCGGTCCTGTGCCCCTTCCGCTTCTTCGGCGCGACCCCGCGGGGCGCCCGGCGCTCGGCCCGGCGCTCGGCACGCATGCCCAACTTGGCGAGGACGGCGGGCAGTACGGTCAGGGAGCTGACGATGGCGACGAGGGTGACGACGATCGCGCCGGTGGCGATGGACGAGAAGATGACGTCGTCGGCGAGGTAGAGGGTGGCGCTGGAGACGGCGACGGCGAGACCGGAGAGGACGACGGCCCGTCCGGAGGTGGCGGCGGCGAGCTCGACGACGGCCTGCGGGCTCAGTTCGCCGCCGGCGCGCGCCCGCTCCTCACGTTCCCGCTTGAGGTAGAAGAGCGTGTAGTCGACGCCGACCGCGAGGCCGATGAGCAGGATGACGTTGGTGCCGACACCCGCGTCGGGGAAGACGTGCGAGGCCACCATCGACAGGCCGACGGCCGCGGTAATCGAGGACAGGGCCAGCAGCAGCGGAACGAGGGCCATCGCCACGGAGCTGAAGACCAGCAGCAGGGTGACGAGGGTGACCGGCAGGGCGATCACCTCGGTGCGCGAGAGGTCGTCGCCGCGCAGCTTGTCCACGCCCTTGCTGATGGACGGCGACCCGGTCTCCTCGACGCGCAGCCCGGGATGGGACCTCTGCACGGCCGTGGTCTGCTCGATCAGCGGGTCGACGTGCTTCTTGCCCTCCAGCTCCGGGCCCTTCATGGTGACGGTGACCCGCACCGCCGTACCGCCCGCGTTGCGCACCGGGTCGGCGACCGAGAGCACCTCGGGCAGCCTGCCCATCCGGGCGACGACGTCGGCGACCGCCGAGTTGGCCGCTGCGATGTCGAGATTTCCGGTGCCCGGCTTCGCGGTGATCAGGACGTGTTCGACGGGGCGCTGCTGCAACCCGCCCTCCGCGGCCAGCGCCTCGCCGCGTCCCGCCTCTCCGATGCGGAAGTCCTCGGTGGTCGCCGCGTTGGCGCCCACCGAGATGCCGACACCGAGGCACAGGACGACGAACACGAACCAGCCGACGATGCCCCGCCACGGGTGGGCGGCGCTCCAACGGGCCATGCGTACGGGAAGATTACTCATGGCAATCATGCTCTTCGGCGGGGTTGTGGTGCCGACAGCAGCGACCGGTTGAACTTGGGGTCCACCGACTGGTGGACCCCGGTCCGGCTCAGTGGAAGCCGAACCAGGCCGTCTGGCAAGGCGAGAGACCAGCGGACGGCGGCGGGAGACCAGCGGACGGCGGCGAGAGACCCGCGGACGACAAGACTGCTGTCGAGTCAACGGCACAGCCCACTGCGGTGACGGCCGTGGTGGCTTCGTCAGCCGAAGCTCGGGGCCGGCTCCGGCTCGGGCTGCGGAGCCGGGGCGCTCAGGGAAGGGAAGGCATGGTTGCGTCGGCCGCCGCCACCCGCCCTCGGACCGTATGCGGTTCGCGCCCCGGCTCGTCGTGTTCATCGCCGGCGGTCAGCCCCGCACGTGCAGCCCGAAACCCGTGCGGCCCGCGGGTTCCAGCCCCTCCTTCAGGTGCAGCGAGGGGATCTCGTAGTCGCCGAAGTTCTGCCGCCGGAACGGGATCGGCTCGGTCGACTCCAGGGTCAGCAGCCGCTGCTCCCATGCCTTGGCGGCGTCCGCGTAGGCCTCGTCGGTCATCCGGTCGGTGCCGTGGAGCACGAACGGGGGCAGCACCTCGATGCCCGGGTAGTAGAGGATGCCGTGCTGGATCGGGAACAGCAGATCGTCGATGGGGCCGTTGATCCCGCGAGCGGCGTAGTGCGGCTCCGGGCCACCGGTGGTCACCGACAGCAGCGCCCTTCTGCCCGCGAGGGTGCCTTCGCCGAAGCGCTCACCGTACTTGGTGTCGCTGTGCTCGCCGACGCCGTATGCGAAGTGGAAGGTGAACACCCGGTCCACCCACCCCTTGAGGATCGCGGGCATCGAGTACCACCACAGCGGGAACTGGAAGATGATCATGTCGGCCCACAGCAGCTTCTCCTGCTCGGCCCGGACGTCCGGGGTGAGCGTCCCGCTGTCGAAGGCCCGGCCCGAGTCCCGGGCGACCTGCAGCGGACTCGAGGCGGCGGAACCGTAGTCCGCGGCGTCCACGACCGCCTTCCAGCCCATCGCATACAGATCGCTCACCCGTACCTCGTGCCCGACGCTCTCCAATGTGGACACCGCGAGGTCCTTCAGCGAGCCGTTGAGCGACTTCGGCTCCGGGTGGGCGTAGACGATCAGCGTCTTCATGGGAACTCCTTCGGATCGGATGCCCTCGATCCTGGACGCCACGGCGGCCGGCGTTCAGGGACGCCTCTTCCACCGGACGGGACTTCCTGGTAACAGCAGTACCACCCTTACAGGCACCACCGAGGCCATACTGAAGACATGGACGATCTTGCGGGCTTCCTGCGGACTCGGCGTGCCCGGGTCGACCCGGCAGCCGTCGGAATCCCCACCGACAGCCGCCGCCGGGTCGAAGGGCTGCGCCGCGAAGAGGTGGCACACCTGTCCGGGGTCAGCGTCGACTACTACGTACGACTGGAACAGGGCCGCGCGACCCAGCCCTCCGAGCAGGTCCTCGACGCCCTTGCCCGTGTTCTCGGCCTCGACGAGACCGAACGCGGGCACCTCGACCGGCTCGCCCGGCAACACCGCCGCCGGGCGAAGGCGCCGGGCGGGCGGGTCCGGCCGGAACTGATGCGGGTCCTCACCCTGGTCACCGACGCACCCGCGCTGATCATGAACCACCGTCTGGACGCACTCGCCGGGAACCACCTCGCCGGGCTCCTCTTCGGCCGGCCGATGCCGGGCCTGAACATCGCCCGGCACATCTTCCTCGAAGAGAACGAGCACGGCCTGTACGCCGACTGGGAGACATGCACCACCGACGTGGTCGGACACCTGCGCCTGGCCGCCGGCAAATACCCCGAGGACCCCCGCCTGGCCTCGCTCATCGGCGAGCTCGCGATGGGCAGCGAGCGCTTCCGCCGCCTCTGGGCCCGCGCGGACGTCCGCGCCCGCACCCATGGACGCAAAGCGTACCGACACCCGCTGGTCGGACTGCTGGAACTGCACCAGGAAAACTTCGCACTACCCGACGAATCGGGCCAGGAGCTGATAGTGCTGTCCGCGCCCCCCGGCAGCCCCGCCGAGGACGGGCTGCGCCTGCTCGCGAGCCTGAGCACGAACGGCACTGACGCGCACTCCACAGTGAACGCCCAAGCCCGCGAGTAACCTGTTGGCAGTGGGCCGTTGGAAGAGGATCCGTGGACCGAGACCTTCTTCCCGACCCCGACCCCGGCCCCGCCTCCGACCAGACCGCCCCACCCAGGTCTGCCGTACCTAATCCACCCCGGGCGGCACGCGCGTGGCCTGGTGGTAGTACATCCGCCAGCCTGCGGCCGGATCCCCCTTCCGCCAGATCGAACTGTGCCTGGTCCTGCGTTCGCCGAGCATGGTCTCAAAGGTCAGATGCACCAGGCCGGGCGCGAGCAGCACTCCCGAGATCTCCGAGGGCTCATATCGGGCACCATCCGCCGAACTGCCCGGGAGCTCGGGCAGTTCGCCGAGCATGGCCTCATACGTCCATCGCCGCCCCGACCCGCCGACCTCCACGAACTCCGGATCGAGAAGCTGCGCGGCGCGTTCCCGGGAGGCACGGACCCGCGGATCCATGAGCTGCAACTCGCAGGCGATCGCCTGCTCCACATCGTCTGTCGCACTGTCCATGGACGTATCGTCACCGACCTCGTGGCTTCCCGCGCAACCGATTTCACCTGCTGCCACGAGAAGCCACCCCTTCTAACTGGTCGAGTCCGCCCAGGTTCGCTCCGCGCGCCGTAAGGCCACCGCACCTCGTTGCCGTGGCTTGACTGCGCGGTGGGTGTAACAGAAGCTGTTGCAGCAAAAGGAGGGGCGATGGCGGCGAACAGTCGATTGGCCATCGCGACGCACGCGTTGGCCTGGCTGGCGTTGGCACAGCGCCGCGGCCAGGAGGTTCTGACTTCGGAGCAGATCGCGGCCAGCGTCAACACCAACCCCGTGATCATCCGGCGCTGCCTCGGTGACCTCCGACGAGCCGGCCTGGTGGAGGTCCGCCACGGCGCCGGTGCGGGCTGGCATCTGGCCCGCGAACCCGAGGGGATCACCCTGCTCGAGGTGTACGACGCCGTCGACGCGCAGCCACCGTTCGGCCTGCACCGCACCGAGCCCAATCTGGAGTGTCCGGTCGGCCGGGGCATCCGGCCCGCCCTGAGCGGCGTCTACGGCCGGGTCGAGCAGGTCATGCGGCGTGAGCTGGCGGACACGTCGATCGCCGATGTACTGCGCGAGACGTTGGTGAACTAGCCGACAGGTCGATAGCCAGGCAGCCGCCAAACCACTTGCTGTAACAAAGACTGTTCCAGCCATCCCAGGAGGAGTAAGACTGTGCAAGCCTTACGGTGTCCGGTCGTCGAACTGCGGCAGTACACGCTGCACCCAGGGCAGCGAGACGTACTGATCGACCTGTTCGACCGGGAGTTCGTCGAGACCCGAGAGGCGGTGGGTGCCACCGTCCTGGGGCAGTTCCGTGACCTGGACGACCCTGACCGGTTCGTCTGGCTCCGCGGCTTCGAGGACATGCCGCGTCGTGCCAAGGCCCTGGAGAGCTTCTACGGCGGGCCGGTCTGGCAGGCACACCGTGACGAGGCGAACGCGACGATGGTCGACTCCGATGACGTGCTGCTGCTGCGGCCCGCCTCGGCGCGCGGTGGGTTCCCAGCGCCGGTCGGCACCCGGCCGGCCCCCGGCGAACCGGCGCCATCGCCACCGTCGCTTGTCCTCGCCACGATCTGGTACGGACACGCCCCGTTCGACACGGCGTTCGTCGAGTTCTTCCAGCAGCGCGTGCGACCCGTACTGGCCGAGACCGGCGCCGAGCCACTGGCGTACCTGCGGTCGGAACACGCCCCGAACACCTTCCCTGCGCTGCCGGTACGGACGAACGAGGAGGTCTTCGTATGGTTCGCACGTTTCACCGACGAGGGCCACATCGACCACCACCTGAATCGCTTGCAGCAGTCGGAACGCTGGCGCGAGGAGGTGCTGCCGACCCTTTCCGAACGGTGGGCCAAGGCCCCGCAGCGGCTACGGTTGGCACCCACCGAGCGGTCGATACTGCGGTGAGTCTGCGGTGAGTGCCAAGGAGCCAGGGGACAGAGGGCCCGGTTCGGCTGAACACCGCGCGCCGAACCGCCCGGCCGAGGCGAAGGAGGAACGGGTGCACAGCTTCGAGACGGGACAGACAGTCGTACGACGCGACGTGCACCGCCCCGGCCGGGTGTGGAGTGAGCACGCGCTGCGTCTCGTCGCCGACACGAGCGAGGGCCTGGTCGCAGCCTGTCCGCCGGGAGCCGAGACCCGCTGGCCCGCCCTGTACATCAAGGCCCGCGAGGACGGCGACCGGTCGGTGCGGACGAAGGCGTTCGACGCGATGGCCAGTGGTGAGTGGGAACTGGCGCCCGCGGTGTGGCAGGAGACCGAGCTGCTGCTGTGGAAACCCCCGACCGCGTGGTTCAGCGTCAACGCCTTCTACACCGGCGACGGACTGCGGAACTGGTACGTGAACTTCGAACGCCCCACCGTCCGCACCGGTGATGGTTTCGACACCTTCGATCTGACCGTGGACCTGCTCGTCGCCCCCGACCTGAGCAGCTGGCGGTGGAAGGACGAAGACGAGTACGCGCACGTGCGGCGGCTCGGCATCGTCACCGACACCGAGCACCAGGCCGTCGACGCCGCCCGCGACGAAGTCCTCGCGATGCTCGCCGAACGCTCCGGGCCCTTCGCCGACACCGCCGCGTGGTCGGCCTGGCGATGGAACCCGGCCTGGCCCGCCCCGCGTCTTCCGCAGCCTGCGGCGACCGCTCGCAGGGGTGCGCCGACAGGTGGCTGAAACCGGGGACCCAACGGCCAGGACCTTGCGCGACTCCGGAGCGGAGCCGGTCACGCACGTATCCGACCAGCTCTTCAACCTCCATGAGTCACCGGAGCACGGATTCTTCCGAGCCGACGGCACGGCAGGCGATCTCGGCGTACGGAGCGCCGACTGGTTCGAGGGCCTGTTGAGCCGCCCTGTCGTTCGCGTCGAATGGCCCGCCGCGACCGGAGCAATCGCAAACCGCTGGGAGCCCGCTGGGAGTTCGCCGACACAGGAGAGGCCCTCGTCATCAGCCGTGACGTGCCCACCGATGGCTCGTTTCCGGCTCGCCGATTCCTGATCCGTCCCTGATCCGCCGGCCACGCCCTGCACGGCTGCCCGCAGTCGCCCGCCCAGCCGGGGCCGCACCTGTGCCGGTGCTGTTGTCGAGCCACGGCCATCGGACCGTTCCGCCCGTTCGGGATTCCTTGTTGGTCCCCGCGTAAACAGAGCCGGTCTATTACTCCAGCGTGGTTTCGCAATCCCCCAGCGCGTTGTGGCCGAGCACAGCAATCAACCGGGTATCCAGGGGAGCCAGGCGGTCTCGGTGCTGGCGCGATCAGCTGGCGGCAGGGAGCTGGCGGGCGAAGCGGCGGACGGCATCAGTGAAGGCGTCTGGGTCGTCGAAGTTCGCGAGATGTCTTGCTCTCGGGATCAGCTCGACCCGAGCGTGGGGATGCGCGCGGGCGAAGTCCGCCTCGCCGGCCCGGAAGACGGTGTCCCTTTCGCCGTTGAGGATCAGTACCGGAGCCTCCACGAAACGCATCGCGTCCGCGTCGAAGCGTCCCAGTACCTCGTCCCAGGCCGCGGGCAGGGTATGGAAGGCGTAGCCGGAATGGATGGTCGCCCCCACCACTTCCGGCGGATAGAGCCGCCGCAGCAGCCAGTCGTTCCACTGGGCCAGCCGATCTGCCGGAATACGAGGTACCAGCTTGGCGACCCATCGGTATGGCGCTGCCCAGAGGCCGCGGGTGGATGCGCTGGCTCCCGCGAGGATCAGCCCGCGCAGTCTTTCTGGACTACGGCGCGCGAACTCCAGCGAGGCGTATCCGCCGAGCGAGTGCCCGACGACCAGAGCCGGCCCACGGTCGAGTGAGTCCACCGCGGAAGCGATGATCTCGGTCGCGCTGCTCAGGCTCCAGGGTTGAGCCGAGCGCTTCCCATGGCCGGGCAGGTCGACGGCGGCTACCGGAAATTCGTCCCGGAGTGCAGCAAGCTGCACGCTCCACTGTCCCGCGCTGAAGCGCGTCCCGTGGACGAAGACGATGCCCACTGCATCCGCTGCCGTCATCAGTTCCCCCAGGTTCTGCCGTCCAGCCGACTCTATCGGCGCGGTCTCGACCACGATCAAGGGAGGTGCGGGAAGGTGCTCTAGCGGCCAACAGGGTCGCTCAGTCAGACGAGTTCATCGGCAGATCGTCGTCGGTAGTGGCTGCGCCGGGCGGTTGCCTGGTGGTGTCTGCGCCAGATCGACCAGAGCAGCAGCAGCCTGATCGGCAACGTAGCCGGTGAGTTGAGGGCGACGGTGAGTAGGTGGCGGATCTCCGGGACGGTCAGTGTGGCCGGGTCGCTGCTGCGGGTGGGGTGGTGTGGATCGGTAGGTCGGTCGGGGGCTGCGCTGACGGCGACAGCGGTAAGCACTGGAGTATCTATTCTTGGACCTGCGCCCACGCGGCATCCCGTCAGTACCCGCAGCCTGGACTATCGCGCATGCCCGGATGCGGTCGTCCGAGCCGGCTCCTGCCATGGCCGACGTCGTCTCCCGGACAAGACGTAACCGACTCGTGGACGGATGATCGAATAGCAGAGCCCTGGACGGGGTAGAACGGTCGCCGGGTGTCTTCCCACAGTGGAAGTCCCCGCTACTCACCCGGCCGGTACCCCCGGCGAGATCGAAGGATGCAGTATGGCCAGCGGCACCGTGAAGTGGTTCAACTCCGAGAAGGGCTTCGGCTTCATCGCCCAGGACGGCGGCGGACCGGACGTCTTCGCCCACTACTCGAACATCTCGGGCACCGGCTACCGAGAGCTGGTGGAGGGAGAGACGGTCACGTTCGACGTCACCCAGGGCCAGAAGGGTCCCCAGGCCGAGAACATCGTCCGCGGCTGACGTCCCCGCTGGCCTCGCTGGGCTCGTCACCCAGAGGCAGCCGGAGAAGGCCCGGTCATCCGGGCCTTCTCCCATGCAACGATGGCGCGCCGCCGCGGCCTCGGTATCCCCGTCGCCGCCCATGACCGCCCAGCCCTACGACCGCCGTCCGCCCCACCGCGGAGGCTCACCGGGTGGTGGCCACTGGACGTACGACGAGCAGCGGATGCATGCGCAGGTACCGCACCCAATGCGCATCCATCGGCATCCATCGGCACGGCAGGCGGTGCGGCTGTCGGCGCCCCTCCGGGTGCGGAGTGCAGGCCGCGGGCCGGCACCACTCTCAGACGGAGCTGCGGGCCTCTGCGGGTTCCGGCTGCGGTATCGTCCCCTGCTTCCTTCCGACAGCAGGCAAGGTAATCAGCAGCACAGCTGCTCCGAGGAGTGCGATGACCGCGATCCAGCCCGCGCCGACGTGCATGGCATGGATGAACGCGTTGTCAGCAGCCTGAGCAAGATCAGGCCGGTGGATAGCGGTGGCGATGTGGCGGGCCTGTTCGGCGGAAACTCGCGCCTGATCCTGCACCGGACCGGGTGCACCTTCCAGCGATGGTTCGATCGCACGTCGGTACATGATCGACATGATCGTGCCGCCTACTGCGATTCCGATCACGCTGCCGGTCTGTCGCACGGTGTTGGTGACGGCCGATCCTGCACCGGCCTGTTCCAACGGCAGGTTGCTGATCAACGCGGCTGTAACGGGACCGATCACCATGCCGATCGAGAGACCCTGTATCAGCAGCAGGAACTCGATCCAGACGAGTGGAGTCTGGAGCCCGAGGAATCCGTATCCGCCCATGGTCAGCGCAGCCACGGTCAGCGCCGGAACGGTGATAGGGCGTAGCGACACGCGCCGCACCAGGCGCGAGGCAAGGGGCGCCCCCGCGAGCGCGCCGAGTGCGGTCGGGATATTGGCCAAGCCCGCCTTCATCGGCGAAAATCCGAGCGCGCCTTGCAGGTAGAACGCGTTGTAGAAGGTAATGGCGGCCACAGAAAAGAGCAGCAACCCGAGTGTCACGTTGCCGCCACCGAATGTGCGTTGCGCGAGCAGCCGCGGATCAAAGCTGGGCACTTTGACACGCAGTTCGACGAGGACGAAAACGGCCAGCAGAACCAGACCGACAATGATCGGCGCCCAGACGTCGGCACGACTCCACACGGCCACCTGCCCCGCCCGGATCAGCCCGTAGGCCAACGCCACGAGCCCGCTGATCGACAGCAACATTCCAGCTGGGTCCAGGGGCCGCGGAGTGGGGCTGCGGAAATTGGGAACCAGCGCGGCGAGCCCGACAAGCGCCAATGCCGCGACCGGGACATTGATCAGAAAGACCGAGCCCCACCAGAAATGATCCAGCAGGAAACCCGCCAGTACCGGGCCGGCAGCCATTCCGACACCGGCCGACGTCGAGAAAATACCGACCGCGGCAGCCCGCGCGGGACCACTAAAGGTCCACATAAGGATGGCCAAGTTCGCGGGCGTGATCAGCGCGCTGCCCGCCCCCATCACAGCTCGAGCTGCAATCAACTGGCCCGCATCGCTTGCGCACGCCGCCCACAGCGAGGACCCGGCGAAGATTACCAACCCACCGGAAAATACGGTTCGGTGACCGAACCGATCTCCCAATGTGCCTGCAGTGAACATCAGCGTGGCGAAGGTCAGAGTGTACGAACCGGTCGCCCATTGCAGCTCACCGGGATCGGCCCCAAGTCCACGGACCGGGTCTGCAAGGGTCTCCAGCGTAGTACTCAGGACGGTATTGTCCAGCCAAATCAGCAGCGAACACAACATGAGAACAGCGAGAATCAACTGCTGCCTGAACTTCGGCAACGTTGGAGGCGCGGGCATGAACACCTTCCGATATCGATCGGCAGGAACCTGAACGACTGGACCATAAGCAAACTCCACGACGCCGTCAAGCTTAGAAAATCCTGTCAGAACTGTTGCGGTCGGACTGACTGTGTGCCCTCTGCCGGATTTGCGGACTGAACAATTTTGTGCCCTCAGGCGGATTTGCCAGTTGAGTGATTTCATGGCTTCCGGAGGGTTGCGACTGAGCGGATTACATGCCCTCCAGCGAGCTGCCGCACCGCACCTGCACCTCCCGGCTTATTGCCCACCTTTGCCCGGCGGACGTCTAAGGCCTGCCTGTAACTAGTCACATGGCTGATCGCCGAATGGTTTCCCGCCACTCGTCCATTACATCGTGGGACTCATCCATGGCGGGATGGCGACTTCCATCGGGCGCGTAGGCCGGAGACCGGTCTGCGCGGAGCGGCACATGGGCGCAGTACCAGGCCCGCCTGGCGCCTGCTTGCTCCGCCTCCGTGCCGGTCCGTAGATAGTCGAGCAGCGCGGTCATGACTCGACGACGCCCGAAGGCGTAGACCGCTGGTTCGACGAACCAGCGGCAGAAGCTGTGGTCCGGGTCGTACACGGCCGCGGCCAGCAACGGGGCGAAGAACTCTTCGGGCAGCTGTGTGCGTTCGAGCAGTGGCTTGCGCACCGCATGGGCCAGCTGCCGTGCGCGGCGTGCTTCCGGTACGTCGGCCGCGTTCCCGAGATCCATCAGCCGCGCCACCTCGGTGGCGCAAGACAGGAAGGAGCGTGCAGCTGGCTTGTGGTGCTCTTCGTCGGCCATGGCGGCATTCTGGTCCGGCTCAGGCCGAGAAGGTACGGGGCGTTGGTTGCTTCCCCCTGAGGGAAACGATCACGTTGTGATTCAGCAAGTTGGTTGCCTCGGTGGGACGTGAGCAAGTCTCGGATCAGCAGCGCGGCCGGCCCTGGAGCCCTGCCGCTGGAGGACCGTGTCCTGCTGGTAACGCCGTACCGGCCCACGAATTTGACGATGCGACAGCTTGCCATGTCGTTCGGGATCTCCAAGTCGGCCGCTGACCGGATCATCGACCACATCGGTCCGTTGCTGGCGCTCCGGCAGCGTAAGCAGTTCCGCAAAGACACCGTGCTCATCGGCTACGGCACCCTGGTGCCACCCGCGACCACTCGGTGCCCGAGCAGTCGAAGAACTGTCGCTACTCCACTGCCCACCAGGTCGTCATGAGCTGACACCCGCACAACCACTGCCACAAACAGGTCCGCGTGGGGTCGCTGCAGCATCAGCCGCGCGGTCGGCGTGATGTCCAGCTCGGCGGCGGTGACGCCGAGCGCGCGCATCAGCTTGTGCGCGTTGTCCTTGGTGTGGT
>NZ_JBEYXJ010000026.1:0-83515 GCF_040645015.1 Streptomyces sp. NPDC046881
CAGTATTCACTTGTGTTGTGCTTGTTGCGTTCGTCCGGCCGCGCCCCCTTGATTGTTGGGGGCGGGGCCTGCGGCGTCTGGTCGACGTGAGTAGCGTGCGGTCATGCGCTTCTCCTGGGACCTGATCGCACCCGTGATGCCCGTGCCGTACGTGCCGACCCTCGGCCCCGTCCGCCAGGACGACCCGCTGCCCGACCTCTTCGAGGCGGTCGTCGAGACCGCGGGCACCGACCGCTTCCTGCCCTACGACAAGGACCAGCGATGGTTCGAGAGGAAAACCGAACACGTCATGGCCGACGCCATCGAGCACGACCGGCACCTGACCCTGATCCCGACGCTCGCCGAGCGGGCCGGGGGCGTAGTCAAGGTCCACGTGTACGGGTCGGCTCCGGACAGCCTGTCGGCCGGCTCCGACCTGGCCCGCAAGCTCGCCGCCGTCCACGGCGCGAGGCAGGCCCGCGTGGTGTGGTTCCTCGGCCCCGACCAGCCCGAGGCGTACGCCCGTGGCGTCGGGACGCGGGTCCAGCTCAAGGAGTTCACCGGCGGCCCCGGCGAGGCCCCCGGCGTCCAGGTGGTGGAGTACGACCAGCTCGACGAGCCCGAGCGGTTCGGCGTCTTCGCGGACCTGATGGCGGCCGACGGCTTCGCGTTCCTTCACGAGCAGATGGTCGACAGGGCCGTGGGTCCGGTGCTGTGCGTCCTCGACGAGGGGGCGGTGGCCGGCGCCATCGGCCCGATGGAGACGATGACCGACGCGGTAGGGCGCGAGAGGCTGCTGCCGCAGTACTTCGGCGTCCTGCCGCAGTACCGGGGCGTCGGCTACGGGCGGGCGCTGTGGCGGGCGGCCATGCGCTGGGGCCAAGAGCACGGCGCCGACTACCAGTTGCTCCAGACCGAGGTCGGCGGCGCCTCCGACCGGCTGTGCACGGCCGAGGGTCTGACGTCCCTTGGGTTCGTCAACCAGAAGGCTGCATGAGCGAACAGATGCACGGTCGCATGGCTCTGGGATGCTGGGGAACACGGGCGGGTGTCCTCAACCCCTCCCGGTAACCGGACCTTTGTGTGCAAGATAGTTGTCCACGAAAATGGTTGGCTTTGGGAATGAACTCGCCGTGCCCCGTGCGCGGTGGGGCGGCTCTGGCCCTTGCTCCGCAGGCAGGTCCACGAGTCGCTAAGCGAGTCCGGCACCCCTTGCTCCGCAGCGAGGCGCCGGACTCGCGGAGGTGGGCCCGGCAGACCTAATGCCGGGCCCACCGTTTATTCGGCGACCTCCATCGCCTGGATGCGCCCGCGGTGTGCAACCGGCCAAGATTGTTCGGTGAATGGCTGAGACGCGAGCGGTCCCGTTGCGCGCCGACTCGCCCGTCCTAGCAGGCCGCGTGAGGGTGCGCCAGAGCGTGCGCCAGTTGGCGCACCAGACCGTCACAAGGCGTGGAGATGCGGGGGGATGTGTGAAAGTGCGGGAGCATTCGACGAGGTCACAGCATCGCCGCAGGTCAGAGGGCGTTCCGGGTCAGGTTCAAGTCCGGCTCCGGGCACCTTCCGCCATCGGCGTCACCCCCCTCAGAGCACCGAATCACCGCACGACCGTTGGCACTCGGCTCCATGCGGTCGGAAGACTCACGCCCGAGCCGGCGAAGGAACGTTCACTCGGCGGCCGGTTGCTGCTGGCGCGGTTGCTGCATCGGGGCGGGGTAGAGGCGGTCGTCCTGGAGAGCCGCGACCGGGGGTACGCCGAGCGGCGGCAGCGGGCCGGGATCCTGGAGCAGGGGACGGCCGACGCGCTGCGCGCCGTCGGGGCCGGGGAGCGGATGGACCGGGAGGGACTGCGGCACGACGGGATCGAGCTGCGGTTCGGCCGGCGCCGGCACCGCGTCGACTTCCCCGCGTTCACCCGAGGGGGTGGAGGGCGACCGGGTGCGGATCCCCTTCCGGCACCAGGGGCGCGAGGACGTGCTGAGTGCGACTACGCCGTCGGCTGCGACGGGTTCCGGGGGCTCGCAAGCCTTCCCGGCCGGGATCTCCCGGGTGTCCGAGCGGTCGTCCCCTACGCCTGGCTCGCCGTCCGTCTCCCGGCTCTACCTCCAGGTGCCCCCCGGAACGGAGGCCGGGCGGTGGGGCGACGAGGAGATCCGGGACGAGCTGGAGCGGCGGTTCGAGACGGGCGACGGCTGGTGGCATGTCGGAGCGCATGGGGGTGACCGACTTCCGGGTGATGGCCCCGCACGGTCGGCCGTCCGTCCGTGGCCGGGAATCAGTCGTCCGCGTAGCGTGTTGCGCAGCACGGCAGGGGAAAGATCCTCCTCAAGTATCACGTCGATCCTTTGCCAATCCATTACCCTTGAGGCCAAGGCTGCACTCGGCAGCCATGGAGGAGTGAAATGAGGAGCAGCAACCCGGTCTTCTCGCGACGGGGGTTCAGCCGCGACAACGGCTACGCCGGCTTCAACACCGCACCGCAGGCCGGGTACGCACAGGGCAACCCCTACGCGCAGAACCCGTACGCGCAGAACCCCTACGCGCAGACGGACGCCCCGTACGGCGCCCCGCCCCAGGCCCCGGTCACCACCGACCGGATGACCATGGACGACGTCGTCGTCCGCTCGGCCCTCACGCTCGGCACGGTCGCCGTCGGCGCCGTCCTCGCCTGGGCGCTGCTGCCGGTCTCGGGCACCAGCTACGGCCTGGCCATCGGTGCCGCGCTGGTCGCGTTCGTCCTGGCGATGGTCCAGAGCTTCAAGCGCACCCCGTCGCCCGCGCTGATCCTGGGGTACGCGGCGTTCGAGGGTGTCTTCCTCGGCGTCTTCAGCGAGATGTTCAACAGCCGGTGGAGCGGCGCGCCCTTCCAGGCGGTGCTCGGCACCATGGCGGTCTCCGGCGCCACCCTGCTGGTCTACAAGGCCGGCTGGATCCGCGTCACCGCGCGCTACGCCCGCATCGGCATCGCCATCGCGATCGCCTTCATGGTGGTCATGGCGATCAACCTGCTGCTGGTCGCCTTCGGCGTCGCCGAGGACGGCGGCCTGCGCAGCTTCGGGCCGCTCGGCGCGCTCGTCGGCATCATCGCGATCCTGCTCGGCGCGTTCTTCCTGACCCTCGACTTCAAGCAGATCGAGGACGGCATCGCCTACGGCGCCCCGCGCAACGAGTCCTGGCTCGCCGCGTTCGGTCTCACCATGACCCTGGTGTGGATCTACGTTGAGATGCTGCGGCTGGTCGCCATCTTCAGCAGCAACGACTAGCGCGTCCGCCGGTCACCGGCAGGGCCCCGGGCGATCCGCCCGGGGCCCTGTGCCGTTCAGAGCAGCTTGCGCGCCGCCCTCCTCAGGTCGTACTCGTGCACGATCGCCTTCGCGTGGCCGTACGCGAGGTCGTACTCGTGCCGGAGCCAGCTGACCTTCTCCTCGAAGCGGAACAGGGACGGGCCTTCTTCGACGGTGCGCAGCCAGTCGGAGACTTCACGACCGGTGCAGTGGGGGATGCGGGCGAGCAGATTGCGGTGGGTCTCCTCGGAGAAGACGTGGGACATCGGCGCCTCCGAACACAAAGGGGATGTAAGCCGGTCCTTCAGGTCACCGTGCCTGAGCGTTCGCGTATTGGCAACAGTGCGGCACGTTACGCTCGGCGCGTGGTTGATACGACGCCCTTGGCCCAAGCAGTGGATCACTTCGCCGACCGGTTGCGGGCGGCACCGCAGAGCCGGCTGCAACGGAGCGCTGCCGCGGAGGCGCTGGCGCTGGCCCGGGAGTTGTCCGCGTGGGCACAGCGGGTGGAGTCGCCCGGGGCCGAGCCCCGGGTGATGCCGGACGCGGGGATGTTCGCCGCCGCCGACCAGATCCTCGTCGCCGCGCACGACCTGGAGGTCGTGCTGCAGAGCGACGATCAGGTCGCCGAGGCCGTGCGGCTGGTGGAGGAGGCGCGCGCGAGGGCGGGGGTCTGAGACCGCCCTCAGAGGGACGCGATCACCCGGTCGGCCAGGATGTACACGGTCTCCTCGCCGCACGCGAACGTCAGCGTGTAGGCGCCGGAGATGCCCGAGCCGCCCAGCAGGTACGGGGCCTCGCCGGACTCCAGGGCCGCCGCCAGGCGTTCCGCCGTCTCTCGGTGGCCCGGGGTCATGCACAGGGTGGTGCCGTCGGCGAAGACGTAGACGTCGAGGGTGCCCAGCGGGCCGGGGCGGACGTCGGAGAGTTCGACGCGCCCGGCGGCCAGCTCCTCCAGCGCGGTCACCGTGCGCTCGTGGTCGTTCACGGCCGGCGACTGCACCGGGACGAAGTCGGGGTGCGAGGGGTGCCGGCGGCGGGCCGCGGCGAGTTCGGGGGACTCCCCGGCGAACTCGTCGGTGTCGCCGCCCGGCTCGGACACCGGCTCCAGCGGCTCCAGACCGGCGAAGTCCGCCTGCCGGGGCAGGAACACGTCGGCCTCGGGCAGACCGAACAGCGTGGGCGCGTCGGAGGCGTCACGCGCCTCCTGCGCCGCCCAGAAGGCGCGCGCCTCGGCCAGCTCCCGCTCCCGCTCCTCGGCGAGCGCCTCGGCCACGGCCGCGCGTATCCGGTCGGCGTCGGCGCTGGTGCGGGCGCCCGGCAGGGGGACGTGCGCGGTCGCGGCCTGGTTCTCCGCGAGCTGCCGCTGGAGCTCCGTCAGCTGCCTGCGCAGCTTCAGGACGGTGCGCAGGACGGCGACGCCCACGGCGCCGGTGGCTGCCGTGGTGAGCAGCAGGGCGATCGGCATGGCGCTCACTGACATACTCCCGGTTCAAGGTCGACCCCCGCCTTCCTACATCAGCTTGAAGGGCGGACTAACCAGCTGTCAGTGCGTAACGTCACGAAACGGACAGGACTTTGGCTTCGTGGTTTCGTCGTGCGCCATGCTGACCCGCGCTGACCTGCACCGATGTGCCGGGCGAGCGAGATAGGTCACATCCTGGGGGAGATTGGATCACGGAAAGGCCCAGAACCTTGGCGTTTCCTCGGTTCTGGGCCCTTCTGCCACGTAAAGTGGCCGATTCGCTACGGGCGGTGGGTCAGCTGAGGCGCTCGATGACCATCGCCATGCCCTGGCCGCCGCCGACGCACATCGTCTCCAGGCCGAACTGCTTGTCGTGCCACTGCAGCGAGTTGATCAGGGTGCCGGTGATGCGGGCGCCCGTCATGCCGAAGGGGTGGCCGACGGCGATGGCGCCGCCGTTGACGTTCAGCCTGTCGAGGTCGATGCCCAGCTCCTGGTACGAGGGGATCACCTGGGCGGCGAAGGCCTCGTTGATCTCGACCAGGTCGATGTCGCCGATGGTGAGGCCGGCGCGCTGGAGGGCCTGCTTGCTCGCCTCGACCGGGCCGAGGCCCATGATCTCCGGGGAGAGACCGGAGACACCGGTGGACACGATCCGGGCGAGCGGGGTCAGGCCCAGCTCGCGCGCCTTGGTGTCGGACATGATGACGACCGCGGCGGCACCGTCGTTGAGCGGGCAGCAGTTGCCGGCCGTGACCAGCCCGTCCGGGCGGAACACCGGCTTCAGGCCCTCGACGGCCTCCAGGGTGACCCCGGCGCGCGGGCCGTCGTCCTTGCTGACCACCGTGCCGTCGGGCAGCGTCACCGGGGCGATCTCGCGCTCCCAGAAGCCGTTCTTGATGGCTTCCTCGGCGAGGTTCTGCGAACGGACGCCGAACTCGTCCATCTCCTGGCGGGTGATGCCCTTGACGCGGGCCAGGTTCTCCGCGGTCTGGCCCATCGCGATGTACGGGTCGGGCAGCAGGCCGTCCTCGCGCGGGTCGTGCCAGGTCGTGCCCTCCTGCTGGGCGACGGCCTCGGTGCGGGCCTGCGCCTCGGCGAACAGCGGGTTGTAGGTGCCCGGCATGTCGGAGGTGCCGTTGCGGTAGCTGGAGACCATCTCGACACCGGCCGAGATGAAGACGTCGCCCTCGCCGGCCTTGATGGCGTGCAGCGCCATGCGGGAGGTCTGCAGGGAGGAGGAGCAGTAGCGGGTGACCGTGCAGCCCGGCAGGTGGTCCATGCCCATCTGCACGGCGACGATCCGGCCGAGGTTGTGACCCTGCTCGCCGCCGGGGAGGCCGCAGCCGAGCATCAGGTCGTCGATGTCCCGCGGGTCCAGCTCGGGGATCTTGGCGAGCGCCGCCTGGACGATCGTGGCGGCCAGGTCGTCGGGGCGCAGGTCCTTCAGGGAGCCCTTGTTCGCGCGGCCGATGGGAGAGCGGGCGGTCGAGACGATGACGGCTTCGGGCATCACGGCTCCAGTGGAAGGGGGTTGGGCAGGGCCGGTTGGGAAGTTACCCGGCCGTACTTGAGAGGTCATCGGTGTCGGGGTGTGACACTGACCGCACTTTCTAAGCGCTTGCTTGGCTGTAGGGGGAGCCGGTCAGAGCGACGGGGTCGCCGGCTCGGCCTCGGGGACCCGCCGCCGGCGCCGCCGCTTCAGCAGCGCCCAGGGACCCCGCGGACCGGTGGGCATCGCCGCCGTCACCTCGGTACCGGCCTCCGACGCGGCCTCGGCCGCCGCCCGGGCGACCGGCAGGAAACCCTCGCGGCGCGACACGTCCGGCCGCTCCTCCTCGGCCGGCCACAGGCCCAGCGCCGCGCACACCGTCGGCAGCACCGCCATCGCCGCCGTCGCGTACCCCTCCGCCGAGGGGTGGTAGTTGTCCGGCCCGAACAGCTCCCGCGGGTTGGCCTCGAACTCGGGACCGAGCAGGTCGCCCAGCGACACCGTGCGCCCGCCCTGCTCCACCACCCCGATCGTCTGGGCCGCCGCCAGCTGCCGGGACGTCCGCCGGGCCAGCCAGCGCAGCGGCTGCTGCACCGGTTCGATCGTGCCCAGGTCGGGACAGGTGCCGACCACCACCTCCGCGCCGGCCGTGCGCAGCCGGCGTACCGCCGCCGCCAGGTGCCGTACCGAGCGGGTCGGCGGCATCCGGTGGGTCACGTCGTTCGCGCCGATCATGATCACGCAGATGTCCGGGACGGGGGACGGGGACGACAGCACCAGGGCCACCTGCCGGTCCAGGTCGTCGGACCGGGCCCCGGGCGACGCCACGTTCCGCAGTTCCACCGGCCGCTCCGCCACCGCCGCCAGCCCGGAGGCCAGCAGCGCGCCCGGGGTCTGGCCCGCCCGGTGCACACCCTGCCCCGCCGCCGTGGAGTCGCCGAGCATGGTCAGGCGGAGGGGTGGTTCGCCGGGGATGTCGTACGCGTGGCCGTACACGCCGTCGGCCACCGGCACCCGGCCGCTGCTGCCGTTGCCCACATGGCGCCGCGCCAGCCGCAGCTCCGCCAGCACCAGACCGACCACGGCCGCGCCGGCCAGTCCGACCCCGCCGCCGCCGTAAGCCGCCCCGGCCGCGATACGCCGGGCCACCCGTGCCCTCGACATGCTCGTCATGCGTCGCCGACACCTCCTCGTAGCCGTACACCCACTCCTTGCCCCGTACGGACCGTGCGTCAATCTCAACGCCCTGTGAACGACCGCGCTCGCCACACCGCTGGCCTTAGGCTGGCGACACCACTACGAACAGTTCTTTTTGCAGCGACCGGAGACAACGGTGCGATACCACGACTCGATGATCAGCCTCGTCGGCAACACCCCGCTGGTGCGGCTCAACAACGTGACCAAGGGCATCCAGGCGACCGTCCTGGCCAAGGTGGAGTACTTCAACCCGGGCGGCTCCGTGAAGGACCGCATCGCCCTGCGCATGATCGAGGCCGCCGAGGAGAGCGGGGAGCTGAAGCCGGGCGGCACGATCGTCGAGCCGACCAGCGGCAACACCGGTGTGGGGCTTGCCATCGTGGCCCAGCAGAAGGGCTACAAGTGCATCTTCGTGTGCCCCGACAAGGTGAGCACCGACAAGATCAACGTGCTGCGGGCCTACGGCGCCGAGGTGGTCGTGTGCCCGACCGCCGTCGCGCCGGAGCACCCGGACTCGTACTACAACGTCTCCGACCGGCTGGTCCGGGAGACCCCGGGCGCCTGGAAGCCCGACCAGTACTCCAACCCCAACAACCCCCTGTCGCACTATCACTCGACCGGCCCCGAGCTGTGGGAGCAGACCGAGGGGAAGATCACCCACTTCGTGGCGGGCGTCGGCACCGGCGGCACCATCTCCGGCACCGGCCGCTACCTGAAGGAGGCCAGCCAGGGGAAGGTGAAGGTCATCGGCGCCGACCCCGAGGGCTCGGTGTACTCCGGCGGCTCCGGGCGGCCGTACCTGGTCGAGGGCGTCGGTGAGGACTTCTGGCCGACCGCCTACGACCGCGGTGTCGCGGACGAGATCGTCGCCGTCTCCGACAAGGACTCCTTCCAGATGACCCGCCGACTGGCCAAGGAGGAGGGCCTGCTGGTGGGCGGCTCCTGCGGCATGGCCGTCGTGGCCGCGCTGGAGGTCGCCTCGCGGCTCGGCCCGGACGACGTCGTGGTCGTGCTGCTGCCCGACAGCGGCCGCGGCTACCTCAGCAAGATCTTCAACGACGAGTGGATGGCCGACTACGGCTTCCTGGAGGACGAGGGCCCCAGCGCCCGCGTCGGCGACGTCCTGAACGACAAGGCGGCCGGTGCCATCCCGTCCCTGGTGCACATGCACCCGGAGGAGACCGTCGGCGAGGCCATCGAGGTGCTGCGCGAGTACGGCGTCTCGCAGATGCCCGTCGTCAAGCCGGGCGCCGGCCACCCCGACGTCATGGCCGCCGAGGTCGTCGGGTCCGTGGTGGAACGGGAGCTGCTGGACGCCCTGTTCAGCAAGCGGGCCTCGCTGGAGGACCCGCTGGAGAAGCACATGTCCGCCCCGCTGCCCCAGGTCGGCTCCGGCGAGCCGGTCGGCGACCTGATGTCCGTGCTCGGCTCGGCCGACGCGGCGATCGTGCTGGTCGAGGGCAAGCCGACCGGTGTGGTCAGCCGGCAGGACCTGCTGGCCTTCCTGGCCAAGGGCGGCAACAAGTAGCGAACGGCCGGTGAACCGCCCGCGACCTCGGGGGACTTGGGGTGCGGGCGGGGTTCGCGCAAGTGGTACGAGCGTGTCACGTGTACGCAGCACCTGCTTAACACGCGTCCGGCACAGTAGTGGGTGTCGGCAGGGAGGGGCTCTCCTCCCGGGCCGGCACCGAACGGCGCCAAGGACCTCCGGAGCGGCTCCCGGACCTCCATGGACGCCACGGACGCGGGGGCCCGGCCTGACCCGGCCCGCGTCCCTCGCGGGGACCGCCGTCGTCCCGCCCCCCGGCAACGGGGGTGCGGCGGTCCCCGCGCAAACCCCCTCCGGCCGGCACCGGCCTCAGACGGTGGCCCAACTCCCCAGCAGCGCCAGGCGCTCCGCCGTCTCCGAGCCGGGTTCCGGGGTGTACGCCACGATCGTCTGCTCCGGGTCCGTCGGGGTCGTCATGGTCTCGTACGGCAGGGTCAGCAGGCCCGCGACCGGGTGCCGTACCTTCTTCACGCCGTACGCGCACTCCCTGACCTCGTGGTCCGCCCACAGCCGGCGGAAGTCCTCGCTCCTGACGGAGAGTTCGCCGACCAGGGCGCACAGCTCGGGGTCGGCGGCGTACCGGCCCGCGCTCACCCGCAGGTGGGCCACCGTCTGGGCGGCGACCGCGGACCACTCCGGGTACAGCTCCCGGCCGGCCGGGTCCAGGAAGACCTGCCGGGCCACGTTCCGCTCGCCCGGGGCCAGCCGGCTGAAGCCGTACACCGCGTCGCCGAGCGCGTTCCAGGCCAGGACGTCCATGCGGCGGCCCAGCACGAACGCCGGGCTGTGCTCCATGGCGTCCAGGAGGAGCTGCACCCCGGGGCGGACCCGGGACGTGCCGGCCGGCTGTCTGCGCTGCCGGCGGGGACGGGCCACCGTACGCAGGTACGCCTGCTCGGTCTCGTCCAGCCGCAGCACCCGCGCGACGGAGTCCAGGACGGCGTCGCTGACGCTCGCGCCCCGGCCCTGTTCCAGCCGGATGTAGTAGTCGACGCTGACGCCGGCGAGCTGGGCCACCTCCTCGCGGCGCAGCCCCGGCACCCGGCGCCGCCCGTGCGCGGGCAGCCCGACCTCCTCCGGCCGGATGCGGGCGCGGCGCGAGCGCAGGAAGTCGCCCACCTCTGCTTCGGTCCAGTCCCCGTTCATGCGCCGATCGTAGGCGAGGGGCGCGGCCCCCATCCTGGTACTGGCAGACCCAGGAAAACCGTATCCCTGGGTACGGCCGCCGGACGCGGCGAGAGTGGTGCCGGCCGCCGGGGAACCGCCCCGGCGCGAACCATCAGGGGGAACACCCATGTCGTACGCGAACCTCTCCGGCCGTACCGCCGTCGTGACCGGAGCCGCCAGCGGGATCGGCGAGGCCGTCGCCCTGCACCTGGCCGCCGGGGGCGCCCGGGTGGCGCTGCTCGCCCGGCGCGCGGACCGGCTCGACGCGCTGGTGGAGAAGATCCGGGCCGAGGGCGGCGAGGCGCTCGCCGTGACCGCGGACGTCACCGACGACGCGTCCGTCGAGGCGGCCCGGGACCGGGTCCACGAGGCGTTCGGCGCCGTCGACCTCGTCGTCAACAACGCCGGTGTCATGCTGCCCAACCCGATCCTGGAGGGCCGGCTCGACGAGTGGCAGCGGATGCTCGACACCAACGTCACGGGCGTGCTGCGGGTCATCCGCGCCTTCGGCGCCGGCCTGGTGGTCGCCGCCGGCGAGGGCCGCACCGCGGACCTGGTGAACATCTCCTCGATCGGCGCCCACATCCCCTTCCCGAACTACGCGGTCTACGGCGCCACGAAGGCCGCCGTCACCTACCTCTCGCAGTCCCTGCGCACCGAGTTCGGGCCGCAGGACGTCCGGGTCACCAACATCGAGCCGGGGCTGACGGAGACCGAACTGAAGACGCACGTCGACAGCGCGGAGCTGTCCGGGCAGCTGGACGGCATGTTCGAGGTGATCGGCGCCCTGGCGGCGGCGGACGTCGCGGACGTCGTCGCCTACGTCACCAGCCGCCCCCGGCACGTCAACCTGCGCCAGATCATGGTGCTGCCGACCCGGCAGGCCTGACGCCCCGGGGGGCCGGTCACCCGTCCCGGGGCGAGCGGTCGCCGCCGCCCCGGCCGGCGAGCAGCTCCGGGTGCAGCCGTACGGCCTGCACCGCGTTGACGCCGACGACGCCGAGCCAGGTGACCACCATCCCGGACAGCCCGGCGAAGGCGCCGGCGATCGAGGACAGCGGGATCGCCAGGACCAGCGTGATCAGGGCGAAGCCGTAGCGCTCGCCCCAGGAGTCGGCCGGCCTCGGCCGCCGGGTCTCGCGTGCCGTCTCCAGCTGCTGCTCGGCCAGCTGCCGCCGCACCCGGCGGTCCACCGTGTCGTCGATCCGCTGTCCGACCTTCTCCAGGAAGGACTCCACCAGCGCCGTGTCGTAGTCGTCGCCCAGTTCCCGGCGGGCCCGCACGGTCGCGTCGAGGTCCTTGCCGAGGTCGGGGTCCGCCCGGAGGGCGGCGTCCCGCGGCTCGCGTGTGGTCATGTCGGTCAGCCTAGGCAGCGGCCGGCTGCGCCGCACTGGGGCCAACCCCCCGGTCCGGGGCCGGACCGGCCACCGCGTCGCCGCGCGCGAGGGCGAGGGCGTCCCGGCTCCGGGCGCCGTGGTCATGCGGTCCCCCCACCCCGGGCTGTATAACGGTATGCAGCGACATACTGCATGAATAGGCGGCCCGTGTTCGTCCATGCCCCGGCGCTGTACTCTCCCGGGGCGTCGAGGAATCCGGAGGGGGAGTTACGTGATGAGCGGGACCGACAGCCCTGCCAACCGATTGCAGGCGCTCTTCGAGGGCCACCGGCTCACGCCGACCCAGCGCCGCATCGCGCACAGCATGGTGCGCCGGGCCGCCGACGTGCCCTTCCTGTCCAGCGTGGAGCTGGCCGAACTGGCCGGGGTCAGCCAGCCTTCGGTGACCCGGTTCGCGGTCGCCCTCGGCTTCGACGGCTACCCCGCCCTGCGCCGGCACCTGCGCGAGGTCGTCCCGGCCGAACCGGCCGCCGAGGCCTCCGCCTACAACGAGTACCAGCAGGCCGTCGAGGCCGAGATCGAGAACCTCAAGCACCTGGCCGAGCTGCTCGCCGACCCGCGCCCGGTGCAGCAGGCCGGCCGGATCCTCGCCGCCTCCCGCCCGCTGCCGGTGCTCGGACTGCGCGCCGCCGCCTCCCAGGCCTACGGCTTCGCCTACTTCGCCGCCAAGGTCCACCCGGACGTCCGGCTGCTCAACGAGGGCGGCACGATGATCCACGACCGCGTCGACGCCGCCGTCCGCGCCGGCGCCACCGCCCTGCTGTGCTTCGCGCTGCCCCGGCACCCCCGCGAGGTCGTGGACACCCTCGCCTACGCCAAGGACGCCGGACTGACCGTCGTCACGGTCGCCGACTCGGCGTTCGCGCCGGTCGCCAAGCACTCCGACCTGCTGCTGCCCGCCGCCGTCGGCACCGGGCTCGCCTTCGACACCGCGTGCGCGCCGATGCTGCTCGGCCGGGTGCTGCTGGAGGCCCTCTGCGACGACCTGCCGGACGCCCAGGCCCGGCTGGAGGAGTTCGACACGAAGGCGGCGGCTCGCGGTCTGTTCGTGGAGTGACCGGGCCCCGCCGCTCTCATGTTCGTCTCACGTTCTGCTATTAGCGTCCCTGCGAGACACATGCGCTGTGGACACGTGACACGGGAGGCCGACGTGGCGCGCGGAGGACAGGGGCTGGCCCGGGTGGCCGTCGTCGTACGGGCGGGCGCCGCCCCGCTGTGGTGGCTCGGCGTGGTCGCCGGGGGCATCGGGACCGTGCCGGAGGGAGTGACCGGGCGCCGGATCGGCGCGCTGGCCGGGGCCGTGCTGTTCCTGGTCGGCGCGGCCGTCGTGGCACTCGTGCGGCGGGGCCGGTACACCGCCCTCGCCCGCGGGGCGGCCCGCGCGGGCAAGTACGACGTCCTGCAGGACCGGGCGGTGACCGTGCGCGTCTGGCGCCGGGGCCACCGCTGGTGGCTGCTGCTGGGCGGGGCGCTCGCGCTCGGCTCCGCCTTCGCGGTGCCCGCGGCCGGCGGCATGCTGCTGGCCGGGCTCGGCACCGGGCTGCGGCTGAAGGCCGCCTGGCTCGGGCGGCTGGAGCGGGCGCGGGAGACGCTGCTGTGGGTGCGCGTCGACTGGCTCGACCGGCGCGGCGGACGCCCGGCGGGCAAGGCCGTGAAGGGCCTGCGCGGTACCGGCGTCGCGGCCGGCGACGCGGCCCCGGGCGGGGCCCGCCGCCGTACCGCCGCACTGGTCTGATCCGCTGTCAGACCTCCAGGTCCTCCTCGATCCGCTTCAGCTGGTGCCGGGCCATCGCCAGGTTGGCCCGGCTGGCGTCGAGGACCAGGTACAGGAACAGACCGTTGCCGCCCCGGCTGCTGAGCAGACGGATCAGGTGGTACTGGTCGGACAGGGTGATCAGGATGTCCTCGATGCCGGCCTTGAGGCCGAGCATCTCCATCGTGCGCATCTTGGCGCGGATCACGTCGGTGTTGCCGGCGGCGGCCACGTTCAGGTCGAAGCTCTTGCTGCCGCCCATCGTGCCCAGCGCCATCCCGCTGGTGTAGTCGACGAGCGCGACGCCGGTGGCGCCCTCGATGGAGGTGAGGGCTTCCTTCAGTGCGGTCTCGGTGTTGGCCATGGTGGTCCCTTTCAGCTGTCGGTTGCGGTGCGTGCCTCGGCGGCCGTGGTGCGGGGCGCGCGGGGGGTGCGGGTACGTACGGGGGTGGTCCTGGGCAGCGGGCGTAGGGCCTCGGCGGCGTCCAGCAGCTCTCCGATGCGGGCGCCGGCCCGGCGGCCCTCCAGGTGCAAGCGGCCGACGTTGACCCGGTCCTGGGCGAGCAGGGTCAGGACGGCGGTGCGGCCGGCCGCGTAGGTGGCGATGTAGCCGCGCTCGCCGCGCACCAGCAGCTCCCGGAAGCCGCCGTGCCCGGTGGCGTCGGCGACCCGCACGGCGACGCCGAGCGCGGCCGCGGTGAGCGCGGCCAGGCCGTCCGGGTCGACGCCGGGGGTGTCGTGGGCGACGACGAGGCCGTCGACGCCGGCCGCGAGGGCGCCGGTGAGCTGCGGCACCCGGGTACGCAGCCGGCGCAGCTCCTCCACGACGGTGCGCAGGTCCTCTTCGGCCACCATCAGGTCTCTCCTCTCGGCGGGGCGGTGCCGTTCAAAGCGCCTCCAGTGCATCCCTGAGCCTCTTCAGCAGCGCGATGTCGGGGTCGGTGGTGACCTGGTAGGGCGGGAGCGGCGGCGGGGCGGGTGCCGTGGACGCGGGTGCGATCTGCCCGGCCGCCGTGAGCCGGCGTACGTCGACCAGCGTGTGGAACGCCTGCCGGCCCAGGTTCCGGGCGATGTCGGCGGCCGTGCGGACGCCGTCCACCCGGTCCAGGACGGCCCGCTGCCGGGGGGTGACCGGTGCGCCCGGGGCGCGGCCGGCGGCCGGGTCCGCGCGGATCAGCGGGGCGCTGTCGGCGGCCGGGTCGGACCACAGCCGGTGCAGCAGCAGCCGGCGGCGCAGCGTCTCGCGTTCCAGCGCGACCACGGGGACCGAGGGCAGCGGGCCGAGGTGGGGCGCGTGGTCGTACCGGAACCGCCCGGGGGTGCTGCTCGGGGCCAGCGCGAAGTACCCGGCGTCGTACAGCGCGTCCAGGTGGCACAGCTCCAGCGCGCCCGTGGGCAGCACCCCGGAGCGCAGCAGGAGTTCGGCCGCGTGCAGCGGGCCCGGGGTCCGGGCCGCGGCCTGCTGCCAGGCGGCGCCCGCGAGCGTGCCGTGGGCCGTGAGGAGCACGTCGAGACCGGGGGCGAGGGGGCTCTCGGCGTGCACCACCCGGCCCTCGGCGAGGTGCAGGACGCCGTGTTCGCGCACCAGGACGCCGGTGGCCCGCTCCTCGGCGAGCCGGGTCAGCATCGGGGACAGGGCGCGGGTGGCCGCCTTGTCCCGCACGGGCAGGGCCGGCTGCGGGGCGCTGATCACGGTCATCCCAGCACCAGCCGTGCGGCCATCTCGCCGAGCCGGATCCGGGCGAGCGCGAGGTTGCCCTCCTCGCGGCCGAGCCACAGGTGCAGGAACACGCTGCTGTCGAAGGACGTGTCCACGAAGCGCAGCAGGTGGTAGCTGTCCCCGTTGCTGATGATCACGTCCTCCACGGGTGGCAGGTCGTCGCCGGCCGCCGCGAAGGTGCCGTGCTCGGCGGCCATCCGGGCCAGTTCGGCGGCCTCGGCGGCGGTCGTCTCGTGGTCGCCGCCGGGCGCCTCCCCGACCGTGCCGAGCGCCAGTCCGCTCGTCCAGTCCACCAGCGCGGCCCCCCGGGCACCGGGCAGCCGCATCGCTTCCAGTAGGCACTCGTCGATTCCGGGCACCGTGGCTCCCCTCCCGCCTGGGACTCCGGTTGAGTGACGCCGACACTACGCAACGTAGACGCGAGGGGTGAGGCCTTTGGCATTTTCCGGTGGAACATGCGTCCGGCGTACTAGTGTGGGTCAACTGACGTGGGTGCCAAGGCGGTTGAACCATTTGTTCGAGTGGTGACCGGGGTCTGTCAACGGCTCCCGGGAGCGCGGAGGGTGGTGAGCGCGGACGCGTGCGCCCCTCCGGATTCGGCCACCACCTCCGCGAGCGTCTGCGGCTCCCGCACGACCGCGAAGGCCGCGCCCCCGGCGCCGTCCGGCACATAGCCGTAGATGCCCGGCCGGGCCAGGGAGTTGTAGGCGTAGTGGTGGGCGAAGCCGTACGCGCCCGTGTCCAGCGCCGCCGCGTAGTCGCCCTGCTCCAGCAGCGGCAGCGCGCGCCCCTCGGCGAGCAGGTCGCCCGAGAAGCAGGCCGGTCCGGCCACGTCCTGCACCACCTCCGGCCCCGTCTTCGGCCGCCCCCCGGCGTCGTACGCGGCGATCCGCAGCGGCCACGTCCCCGGCACGTACACCGTCCGCGCCGCCACCTGCACGCCCGCGTGGGTCACCGCGATCCGCCGGCCGCCCGCGCTCTTGGCGTACTCCACCCGGGCCACCACCGTCCCGTGCCTGGCCAGCAGCGACCGCCCGAACTCGGTCACCAGCCCGTACCGCCCGTCGAACAGCCCCGGCACCCGGCCGGCCAGCTCCCGCGCGTACGCGGCGTACGTGGGCTCGGCCGCCTCCGACGCGACGTCCACCGGCAGCCCGCCGCCGATGTCGATCGTGTCCACCTGCCGCCGCCCCACGGCCGCGTTGATCTCCTCGGCGAGCGCGTACACCTCCGCCACGCCCCGCGCCAGCAGCGGCAGCGGGATGCCCTGCGAGCCGGTGTGCGCGTGCAGCCGGGTCAGCCACGGCCGCTCCGCGTACGCCCGTACGACCCACTCGCGCGCCCCCTCGTCCCGCAGGGCCACCCCGAACTTCGAGGTCCGCGTCGCCGTGGAGGTCGCCCCGATGGTGCCGGCGCCGATCTGCGGGTTGACGCGGAGCCCGAGCGGGGACCGGGCGGGGGCGGAGCGCACGAGGGCGTCGAGCCGGTCCAGCTCCTGCGGGTTGTCGGCGTTCACCGCGACGCCCAGGGCCAGCGCCTCGCGCAGCTCCGCCGGGGTCTTCGCCGGCGAGTCCAGCACCGTCCGGGCGGGCGGCACCCCGGCGGCCCGGGCCAGCGCCAGCTCGCCGGGGCTGGCCACCTCGGCGCCGATGCCCGCCTCGTGCAGCAGCCGCACCACCGGCACCAGCGGGGTCGCCTTCACCGCGAAGGCGTGCAGCACCGGGGTGCCGGGCGCCGTCACGGCGTCGAACGCCGCTCGCAGCGCCGCCGCCGACTCCCGGATCCCGGTGACGTCCAGCAGGCCCGCCACGGCCGCGTCCGGTCCCAGCAGGCCCTGCTCGACGGCCGCACGCACCGCCTGGTCCCGCCGCTCCGCCCGCTCCCGGGCCCGGCCGTCGATGTCCGCCATGGATCTCCCCGTCCTGTCTCGGCTACCGGTGCTTCCAGCCAAACACCCGCCGTACGCGGACGCGGCCCTCCCGCGTATTGACTAGCTCTATTCAGGAAGACAGGATGTGAATAGACGTAGGCACAGGAGGAGGCTGACGATGTCGGGACCCCGCCCCGTACGAGCACCGCGCGGCACGGAACTGAGCGCTCTGGGATGGCAGCAGGAAGCCGCCCTGCGGATGCTGCAGAACAACCTCGACCCCGAGGTCGCCGAGCACCCCGACAAGCTCGTCGTCTACGGCGGCACCGGCAAGGCCGCCCGTGACTGGCGCTCCTTCGACGCCATGGTCCGCACCCTGAGGACCCTCAAGCAGGACGAGACCATGCTGGTCCAGTCCGGCCGCCCGGTCGGCGTCATGCAGACCCACGAGTGGGCCCCGCGCGTCCTCATCGCCAACTCCAACCTCGTCGGCGACTGGGCCAACTGGGAGGAGTTCCGCCGCCTGGAGGCCCTCGGCCTGACCATGTACGGCCAGATGACCGCCGGTTCCTGGATCTACATCGGCACCCAGGGCATCCTCCAGGGCACCTACGAGACCTTCGCCGCCGTCGCCGCGAAGAAGTTCGGCGGCACCCTCGCCGGGACCATCACCCTCACCGCCGGCCTCGGCGGCATGGGCGGTGCCCAGCCGCTGGCCGTGACCATGAACGACGGCGTCGCGATCTGCATCGACTGCGACCCGCGCGCCATCGAGCGCCGCATCGAGCACCGCTACCTCGACGTCCGGGCCGACTCCCTCGACCACGCCCTCCAGCTGGCCACCGAGGCCCGGGACGCCCGGCGCCCGCTGTCCATCGGCGTCCTCGGCAACGCGGCCGAACTGGTCCCGCAGCTCCTCGCGATGAACGCCCCCATCGACATCGTCACCGACCAGACCTCCGCCCACGACCCGCTGTCCTACCTGCCGGTGGGCGTGGCCTTCGAGGACATGGCCTCCGAGGCGGCGAAGGACCCGGCCGGCTTCACCACCCGCGCGCGTGAGTCCATGGCGAAGCACGTGGAGGCCATGGTCGGCTTCATGGACGCCGGCGCCGAGGTCTTCGACTACGGCAACTCCATCCGCGGCGAGGCCCAGCTGGCCGGCTACGGCCGCGCGTTCGCCTTCCCCGGCTTCGTCCCCGCCTACATCCGCCCCCTCTTCTGCGAGGGCAAGGGCCCCTTCCGCTGGGCGGCCCTGTCCGGCGACCCGGCTGACATCGCCAAGACCGACAAGGCGATCCTGGAGCTGTTCCCCGAGAACGAGTCCCTGGCCCGCTGGATCAAGCTGGCCGGCGAGCGGGTCCACTTCCAGGGCCTGCCCGCGCGCATCTGCTGGCTCGGCTACGGCGAGCGCGACAAGGCCGGCGAGCGCTTCAACGACATGGTGGCGAGCGGCGAGCTGGCCGCGCCCCTGGCCATCGGCCGGGACCACCTGGACTGCGGATCCGTCGCCTCCCCGTACCGCGAGACCGAGGCCATGCTCGACGGGTCCGACGCGATCGCCGACTGGCCGCTGCTGAACGCGATGGTCAACGTGGCTTCCGGCGCGTCCTGGGTGTCCATCCACCACGGTGGCGGGGTCGGCATGGGGCGGTCGATCCACGCCGGTCAGGTGACGGTGGCCGACGGCACGAAGCTGGGCGGCGAGAAGATCCGGCGCGTCCTCACCAACGACCCCGGGATGGGCGTCATCCGACACGTGGACGCGGGCTACGACATCGCGGAGTCCGTCGCGGGCGAGCGGGGGGTCCGGGTGCCGATGCGTGAGGGTGACGAGGCGTGACCCAGGCCCAGGAGCCGCAGCCCGGCGGGGGCAGCTCCTTCCACGAGATGTGGGCGGAGCTGCTCCCCATCGGGCGGCACCCCGAGTCGCGCGGTTACCGGCGCTACGCCTGGACCGGGGCCGACGCCGACTGCCGCGCCTGGTTCCGGCAGCAGGCCGAGGACCGGGGGCTGGCCTACGAGGTCGACCGGAACGGGAACCAGTGGGCCTGGCTCGGCGACCCCGCCGCCGGGGACGCCGTCGTCACGGGCTCCCACCTCGACTCCGTGCCGGACGGCGGGGCCTTCGACGGGCCCCTCGGCGTGGTGTCCTCCCTCGCCGCGCTGGACGAACTGCGCGCGCGGGGAGCGGAGTTCACCAAGCCCCTCGCCATCGTCAACTTCGGGGACGAGGAGGGGGCCCGGTTCGGGCTCGCCTGTGTCGGATCCCGGCTCACCGCCGGGCAGCTGACCGTCGAGCAGGCGCACCGCCTCACCGACGGGGACGGGATCAGCCTGCCGCGCGCCATGGAGGCGGCCGGCTACGACCCCGAGGCCATCGGGCCCGACCCCGAGCGGCTGGCCCGGATCGGCGCCTTCGTGGAGCTGCACGTCGAACAGGGCCGCGCGCTGGACCTGTCCGGGGACCGGGTCGGCGTCGCCAGCGCCATCTGGCCGCACGGCCGCTGGCGGTTCGACTTCCGGGGCGAGGCCAACCACGCCGGCACCACCCGGCTCGTGGACCGCCGCGACCCGATGCTGTCGTACGCCGAGACGGTGGTCGCCGCCCGCCGCGAGGCCGAACTCGCCGGTGCCGTCGCCACCTTCGGCAAGATCTCCGTCGAGCCCAACGGGGTCAACGCGATCCCGTCCCTCGTGCGCGGCTGGCTCGACTCCCGCGCCGCCGACCAGGACACCCTGGACACGGTGGTGGGCGGCATCGAGAAGGCGGCCCGGGAGTACGCCGACGCCCACGGCATCGACCTCGACGTCGTCCGGGAGTCCTTCACCCCCGTCGTGGAGTTCGACCACGCCCTGCGGGACGAACTCGCCCGCATCCTCGGCAAGGACACCGGCCTGACGGTGCCCGTCCTCGGCACCGGCGCGGGACACGACGCCGGGATCCTGTCCGGGAGCATTCCGACCGCCATGCTGTTCGTGCGCAACCCCACCGGTGTCTCGCACTCCCCGGCCGAGTCCGCGGCCGAGGACGACTGCGTGGCCGGGGTGCACGCACTCGCCGACGTACTGGAAGGGCTGGCCTGCAGGTGACCCAGGGAACCTACTGGTTGGAGCACGCCTGGCTCGGCACGACCGTCGAGCCGGGGGTGACCGTCGAGGTCGCGGACGGGCGGATCAGCGCCGTCCGCACCGGGACGCCCGCCCCGCCGCCCGGCGCCGAGGTGCTGCGCGGGCTGACCCTGCCGGGGCTCGCCAACGCCCACAGCCACGCCTTCCACCGGGCGCTGCGCGGCACGGTCCAGATCGGCTCCGGCACCTTCTGGACCTGGCGCGAGGTGATGTACTCCGTCGCCGACCACCTGACCCCGGAGACCTACCACGCCCTGGCGCGCGCGGTGTACGCCGAGATGGCTCTGGCCGGCATCACCTGTGTCGGCGAGTTCCACTACGTGCACCACGCCCCCGGCGGCACCCCCTACGCCGACCCCAACGCCATGGGCGAGGCGCTGATCGCGGCCGCCGCCGAGGCCGGCATCCGCATCACCCTCCTCGACACCTGTTACCTCTCCTCCGGCTTCGGCGAGGCCCCGAACACCCACCAGCTGCGATTCTCCGACGGCAGCGCGGAGGCCTGGGCGACACGCTGTGCAGTTCTCAAGGAGCGGGATCACGCACGGATCGGGGCGGCGATCCACTCCGTACGGGCCGTGCCCGCCGCCCAGTTGGCGACCGTGGCGGGCTGGGCGCAGGAGCGGCGGGCCCCGCTGCACGTGCACCTGTCGGAGCAGACCGCCGAGAACGACGCCTGCCTCGCCGCGCACGGCCGCACCCCCACCCGGCTGCTCGCCGACCACGGCGTGCTCGGGCCGCGCACCACCGGGGTGCACAACACCCACCTCACCGACGAGGACATCGCCCTGCTCGGCGGCTCGGGCACCGGCACCTGCATGTGCCCCACCACCGAACGAGACCTGGCCGACGGCATCGGCCCGGCCGTCGCCCTCCAGCGGGCCGGCTCCCCGCTCTCCCTCGGCTCCGACAGCCACGCCGTCATCGACCTGCTCGAAGAGGCGCGCGCGATGGAGCTGAACGAGCGGCTGCGCACCCGCACCCGCGGCCACTGGACGGCCGCCGCCCTGCTGCGGGCCGCCACCGCCGACGGCCACGCCGCCCTCGGCTGGGACGAGGCCGGCACGATCGAGACCGGCGCGCTCGCCGACCTGACGACGATCGCGCTGGACTCGGTCAGGACGGCCGGGCCACTGCCCCGACTGGGCGCCGAGACGGCCGTCTTCGCGGCGGGCGCGGCCGACGTGCGGCACACGGTCGTGGGCGGCCGGCATGTCGTACGCGACGGGGCGCACACGCTCGTACCGGACGTGCCGCAGGCCCTCGCGCGGGCGGTCGAAGCCCTCCGCGCCTGACGATCACCCACGAGGACACCATGAGCAGCAGCACCGTCATCACCAACATCGCCACACTGGTCACCAACGACCCCTCCCTGGGCGACGGCTCCCCCCTCGGTCTGATCCAGGACGCGGCCGTCGTCATCGACGGCGACCGTGTCGCGTGGACCGGTGAGTCAAGCAAAGCACCCGCCACTGACAACCGGGTCGACGCGGGCGGCCGGGCGGTGCTGCCGGGCTTCGTGGACTCCCACTCCCACCTGGTGTTCGCGGGCGACCGGACGCAGGAGTTCAACGCCCGCATGTCCGGCCGCTCCTACACCGCGGGCGGCATCCGCACCACCGTCGCGGCCACCCGGGCCGCGAGCGACGCGGAACTGGAGGCGAACCTCACCCGTTACCTCGACGAGGCCCTCCGCCAGGGCACGACGACGTTCGAGACCAAGTCGGGCTACGGCCTCACCGTCGAGGACGAGTCCCGCGCCCTGCGCCTCGCGGCCAAGCACACCGACGAGGTGACGTACCTCGGCGCGCACATCGTCAGCCCCGACTACGCCGACGACCCGGCGGCCTACGTCGCCCTGGTCACCGGCGAGATGCTGGACGCCTGCGCGCCGCACGCCCGCTGGATCGACGTCTTCTGCGAGAAGGGCGCCTTCGACGGCGACCAGGCCCGCGCGATCCTCACCGCCGGCAAGGCGAAGGGCCTGCATCCGCGCATCCACGCCAACCAGCTCTCCCACGGCCCCGGCGTGCAGCTCGCCGTCGAACTGGACGCGGCCAGCGCCGACCACTGCACCCACCTCACGGACGCGGACGTGGACGCCCTGGCCAACAGCGCCACGGTCGCCACCCTGCTCCCCGGCGCCGAGTTCTCCACCCGCGCCGAGTGGCCGGACGCCCGCCGCCTCCTGGACGCCGGTGCGACGGTCGCCCTCTCCACGGACTGCAACCCCGGCTCGTCGTTCACCTCCTCCGTCCCCTTCTGCATCGCGCTGGCCGTCCGCGACATGCGGATGACCCCGGACGAGGCGGTCTGGTCGGCCACGGCCGGCGGCGCCGCCGCCCTCCGCCGCACCGACATCGGCCGCCTCACCCCGGGCGCCTTCGCCGACCTGACCCTGCTGGACGCGCCCAGCCACGTCCACCTCGCCTACCGGCCGGGCGTGCCGCTGGTCAGCGGTGTGTGGCGGCGGGGGGTCCGGGTGGTGTGACGACGGGGACGCTCACCTCGCCCCCGCACGCCATCGCTGGCCGCGGCTGTCGGACAGGGCGCGCAGGGACACGCCGTCGCCGTCGGCCGGGGTCACCGCCGTCTCGATGGCGATGGCCGGGCGGATCGTGCCGTCGGGGTCGACGGTGAAGCGGAGGTTCTCGCCGTTGCGGCCGTCGATTGAGTCGCATTCCCAGATGCCCACGCCCCGGTCGACCGAGCCCCGGCTGTCCAGGCAGACGTCGTCGTCGGCCGCCGAGCGGAGCACGCCCAGGGAGGCGTCGACGCTCCAGCGCTGGGTGGCGGAGGAGTCGCAAGCGGCCGTGACGACGTCGTTGCCCTTCGACAGGTCGCCGTCGCGGATGTCCAGGCAACGGCCCGTGGCGAGGTTGACGACCTGGGCGTAGGCGGCGCCCGGCGGGGCGGGCGGAGGCGTCGGGCTGGGGGTCCGGCGGCGGGGCGGGGCCGGAGCCGGGCGGTGTGACGTCGGCGTGGGGGACGGGGACTTGGAGGTGGGGGACGGGGAGGGAGAGCGGGACGGGGGGATCGAGACCGTTGCCGTCACCGTCACCGACGAGGGCGCGGGGGTTACCGCCGCCGGGCGCCGGTCGGTGGAGTGCGCGGGGCTGAACAGGAAGATCAGGAGCGGGATCAGGGCCACGCCCAGGGCCGCCGAGCCGAGCAGGAGGGGGCCGCGGAGCGGCCGGCCCGGTGTGCCCGCCGTCGCGGGCACGGCGGCGGGTCCGGGGCGCTCCTCCTGGCGCAGGTACGCCGTTCCGCGCCACGGCAGCAGACCCTCGGCGAGGGTCTGCCGGGGTGCGTCCCGCAGCGCCCGCAGCTCCTCGAGCGCGGCCGCGCAGTGTGGGCAGCGCGCCATGTGGGTGTCCAGGTCGGCGCTGCGGCGCGGGGCGTCCGGCCGTACCGCCTCCTCGATCAGCCGCCGGAAGTCCGGGCAGCGCGGGTCGTCGGAAGCAGCCAGCCGGTGCCGCAGGCAGGCCCGGGCCAGGGCGGCGAGGGCTCGCGGGGTGTCGTGCGAGACGTCCGCGAGGCCGATGCCGAGGAAGGCGGCGGTGCGCTCCTCGGGTTCCGCGTCGAGGACGCCGTACCAGAGCAGTCCCTGGGCGCGGGACGGCAGTGACTGGAAGGCCGGGAGCAGGGGTGGGGTCGGGCCCTCGGGGTGGCCGGCCGTGGTCAGCACCAGCAGCAGGCCCGGGTCGACGCCCGCCGCGCGTTCGCCGCGCGCCCAGCCCGCCGCCAGCCGCACGGTGAGGAGCAGCAGCCGGTGGCGCAGGGGGACGGGCGGGTCGACGCCCCGGGCCGTCTCGCGGGCCGCCGTGGTGAACGTCTCCGCCGCCAGCCGGCGGGCCGCGGACTCACTCGTCGCGCACAGCCGGGCGTAGGCGAGGACCGCCGGGTGGTGCCGGCGGCGCAGCTCCTGCAACGCCGGGTACGCCGTGGGCGTGGGCGAGCGCAGCAGTTCGGTCAGCCGTGCGTCCGGCGCGTCTTCGTGGTCCCCCGCCATGGCGTGGTCCCCCTCGGCCATGCAACACCCTCCGTCCCGAGAAGGCAGCTGACATACCAGCCAGTTTGGGGACCCATAGTGGTGGACGGCGGCGGCCGCGGAAAGAGGTTGCTGTGAGGAACCGCATAACGGTTGGGGTGTGGGGCACCCGTGAGCCGGTGGCGTGCGTCCCGGGGACGGCGAAGCGGCCCGGCGTCCTCGGCCGAGCCGCTTTCCGCATCCGCGAGCGCCGCCGGTGTCACTCCTCCACGGTCAGCCCCTTGCGCAGCCGGACCAGGGTGCGCGAGAGCAGCCGGGACACGTGCATCTGGGAGATGCCGAGTTCCTCGCCGATCTCCGACTGGGTCATGTTCGCCACGAACCGCAGGGAGAGGATCTTGCGGTCCCGGGGCGCGAGTTCGGCGATCAGCGGCTTGAGCGACTCGATGTACTCGATGCCCTCCAGGCCGTGGTCCTCGTACCCGATACGGTCCGCGAGCGCGCCCTCGGTCTCGTCCTCCTCGGGCTGGGCGTCCAGCGAGGAGGCGGTGTACGCGTTCGAGGCGGCCATGCCCTCGACGACCTCGTCGTTGGAGATGCCGAGGCGTTCGGCGAGTTCGGCGACCGTGGGGGCGCGGTCCAGCTGCTGGGCCAGCTCGTCACCGGCCTTGGCGAGGTCGAGCCGCAGCTCCTGCAGCCGGCGCGGGACGCGCACGGACCACGAGGTGTCACGGAAGAACCGCTTGATCTCGCCGATGATGGTCGGCATCGCGAAGGTGGGGAACTCGACGCCGCGGGAGAGTTCGAAGCGGTCGATCGCCTTGATCAGGCCGATGGTGCCGACCTGGATGATGTCCTCCATGGGCTCGCTGCGGGAGCGGAAGCGGGAGGCGGCGAACTTGACGAGCGCGAGGTTCAGCTCGACGAGGGTGTTGCGGACGTACGCGTGCTCGTACGTCCCTTCCTCCAGCGACTCCAGCCGCTCGAAGAGGGTCTTGGACAGGGCCCGCGCGTCGACCGGGCCGATCTCGTCGTACGGGGGGATCTCCGGGAGCCCCTCGAAGAGGTCGAGGGTGTCGATGGGATGATCCAGTTGGTCCGGTGGGGGTGTCGACGTCGCGAGCGGGGTATGCGATGCGTCGAGCCGGGGTGACATGGGTGTCCTCCATCGTTCTCGGCATAAGGCTGCCGAAGCCAGTGGGTGCACTGCGGTGTGCGGCGCCTCCGAAGCCGGCGTGTAGGGGTGTGTGTCCTTACTAGCCCTACCCGGTGGAGCGAGTGAGTCGCAAGTGCGTTCTGTGTCGATATGTCCGATTGTGTGCGGATGTTCGGGTGTCGGAGTGCGCATGGAAGGCGTAATGTTCGAGGGCATCAGCAGCCACGACCTCGGGAGAGAGAGACGGCATGGACCACGGGACGGTCGGCAGCGCACAGTCGGGCCGGCTTCTGGTGGAGGTGCGGGAAGAGGGCTCCAGCGCCGTTGTGACACCGGCCGGCGAGCTGGACCACCACACCGCCGATCTTCTGCGTGAGCCCCTCGACGACCTACTGGACAAGGGCTTCGCGCGGCTCGTCGTGGACTGCTCACGCCTGGAGTTCTGCGACTCCACGGGACTGAACGTCCTGCTCGGCGCCCGGCTGAAGGCGGAGGCCGCCGGAGGCGGCGTCCACCTGGCCGGAATGCTGCCGGTGGTCGCCCGCGTGTTCGAGATCACCGGAGCCGAGGCGGTCTTCACCGTCCACGATTCCGTGGAGGCGGCCCTGGCCGACGGTGCCGACTGAGCCGCCACCCCCGCCCGGACCGCCGCGCGCACCGGCTCCCGAGGGCGTCGTCCGCGTCACGTCCAATACGGGGGTGTTCCGCCGGATCGGCCGGGCAGGAGAGGGCAGAGGAAGGCAGGAGGCGTCCTGCCGACCGCCGGATCCTCCGGGACCGGCGAACGACCTGACGGAACGCGCGTCCGACGCGCGGACGGGACGGGACCCCGCCCGGGCGGCGGAGGAACAGCCGACCCGCCGGCGGACGGGGACGGGGACGACCTGCGTACGACCAGCGGACGGCGTACGGACCGGCCGGCGCCGACGGTGCCGGACCTATGGCCCGGCCGCCGGCCGGACTACTGACCGGATATTGAATCGTGAACTGGTGAATCGGTGAGGTGAAGCGCTGATGAGCACCACCCGGCCTTACTCGCCGGGCGACCGCGGCCCGGAGCCCAGCGGCGCTTCCGGGGCGTCCGAGGGGGAGGCGCCGGCCACTGGCGCAGCCACGGGGGCAGCCGCGCCGTCCGTGCCGTCCGTGTCGCCCGGGGCGGCCGACGGCGCGCCGCAGGCCCGGGGCCGGCAGGCCCGCAGACTCCGCCTGGAAGGGGAGAGCGGGGTGGTCCCGCTCGCCCGCGACTTCACCCGCCAGGCGCTGTACGCGTGGGGCTGGCTGCCGGCCGACTCGGCCGACCAGCGGGCCGCCGCCGAGGACGTGCTGCTCGTCGTCTCCGAACTGGTCACCAACGCCTGCCTGCATGCCGAGGGTCCCGACGAACTGCGCCTGGCCTGCGACAACAAGGTCATCCGGCTCGAGGTCTCCGACCGGGGCACCGGCCAGCCGACCCCGCGCACCCCACACCGCGCCGGCCGCCCCGGCGGCCACGGCATGTTCATCGTGCAGCGGCTGTGCCTGGACTGGGGCGTGCTCCGCGCCCCCGGTACGCCGGGCAAGACGGTCTGGGCGGAACTGGGCGCCCCGGCCTGACCCTCGTACGCGGCACCTCTTCGCGCACGCCGGATCGCCACAACTCCGGCGTGTGACGCGTCTTCCAACCTCACGGCCCCCGGCGTACCTTGACGGCCCAATCTGATGTGCCGTCAGGAATGAATGGGGTGGACCGAACGTGTCGTACCCGAAACGAACCGCCGCGCTCGCGTCCGCCGCGGCCCTGGCCGGCTCGGCGGTGCTGCTGGCCGCGCCGGCCGCCCACGCCGGCGTCGTCGACGTCAACTACCGCTGCCAGACCCCGATCGGTGTCAAGAGCGCCGTCTCGCCCATCGACATCAAGGGCGTCCGGAGCGGCAGCGGCTACAAGATCACCATGTCCTGGCAGAAGGGCGTCTCCTCCAGCCCGGTCGAGCTGGGCAAGGGGGCGATGAGCCCGAGCGCCACCATCAGGCTGGGCGGCGCCGACAGCGGCACGCTCGCCGTCAGCGGGCCCGCCAACGCCGCCGCGATCCCGGCCGACACGCCCATCAAGATCAGCGACTTGAGCGGCACCTACACGCCGAAGAAGAGCGGCAAGGTGACCTTCACGCCGGGCACGCTGACCATCAAGGCGCTCGGTACGACGACGACCTGCACGCCGACCAACAGCCCGAAACCGTCCCTGACCCTGGACGTGACGGCGGCCGGCGGCTCGTCGTCCTCTTCCTCGTCATCCTCCTCTTCCTCGTCGTCCTCCTCGTCGGGCGGCACCTCCTCCGACGGGCAGCTGCCGCAGACCGGTCCCGAGGACTCCGCGGTCGCCCTCGGCACGCTCGGCGGAACGGTTCTCCTCGCCGGCGCGGCGGGCACCCTGTGGCTGACCCGGCGCGACCGGACCGCCCGCCGCTGACCGGGACCGGCCGTCTCTGACCGGGACCGCCCGGACCGCCGCCCCTGACCGGGACCGGCCAGACCGCCCACCGCTGACCGGGTCCGGCCGGACCGCACCCCGCCGCCGCCCCGGCGCCGCCCGTCGAACCGTCCGGCCATCACCGCTGGAGCCGCCCATGCCGCCCGCGCCGCCCCCTTCGCGGATGCCACTGCTCGTCACCCTGCTCCTGCCGCTCACGCTGCTGACCGCCGCCCCGCCCGCCCACGCGCAGTCCGGCGGCTGGTCGCTCGCGCCCCTGGGCGGCGGGCGCCCCGCGTTCTACGCCGAGGGCGCGCCCGGGGCGGTGCTCCAGGACACGGTGGCCGTGACCAACCGCGCCCGGACACCGCTCACCGTCCGGCTGCGGGGCACCGGCGTGCCGGCGACCCTCGCCCGCGCCGCCCTCACCGTCCCGGCCCGGACCCGTGCCGAGGTGCCCTTCACGGTGACCGTGCCGCGGGGGGCCGCGCCCGGCGACCGCACCGGCGCGATCGTGGCGCGCGACGCGCACGGCCGAACCGCGACCGTGCCGGTCCGTGTGCGCGCCGTCGGCCCGGCGCTGGCCGCGCTGACCGTCGAGCACCTCGCCGTACACGCCGACCGGATCACGTACGAGCTGGTCAACCGCGGTACGACCGTCCTCGCACCGACGCTCGCGGTCCGCGCCGACGGGCTCTTCGGCCCGGTCCTGGACCGCGCCCCGCGCACCCTGCCGGTCCGGTTGGCCCCGGGCGCCCGGTGCACGCTCAGCGAGCCCTGGCCCGGCCGGCCGGCGCTGGACCGGGTCCGCGTGCGGCTGACGGTGACGGCACCGGGCGGTGCGCACGACACCGCGAGCACCTCGGCGGCGTACGTCCCGTGGGGCGCGGTGGCCGGCACGGCGGGTGGGGCGGCGGCGGTCACGGCGGTGATCCGGCGCAGGCGGCGCGGCGCCCGCTGTTCGACAGGGGTGGTGGCGTGAAGCGGGGGGCGCTGGTGGTTCTCGTGGCACTGCTGGTGGGACTGGCCGGACCGGTCGAACAGGGGGCGGCGGTGCAGCGGCCGGCGGTGAGGCTGTCGGCGGCGCAGTCCGGGGTCGGTGGGTCGGTCACCGTCAGCGGGACCGGCTGGCGGCCGCGCACGCTGCTGATGATGCTGGTGTGCGGCCGGGCCACCCCGGCCCAGGGAGTCGTCGGCGGCACCAACTCCTGTGCCAACGGCGATGGCCGGGCCGTGACCACCGGCGCCGACGGCACCTTCCGCCGGAGACTGCCGGTCGCCGAACCTCCCGTCCCCTGCCCCTGCGTGGTGCACGTGGCCACCGTCACCGGCGCCGGGGCCGAGGCGGACGCCGTCCTCCAGGTCGCCGGACACCCCGTGGCCCCGCTGCCCGCCGAGCGCTCCGCCGGCCGGCTGGCGGTGCTCTCCGACACCCGGCTGACCGGCTCCAGTGGGCTGCTGACCTGGTTCGGGGCGCCGCCCAGCCGCACCCTGGTGGTCACCGTCGGCAACACCGGCACGAGCCCGATCGAGAACCCGGTGTTCCAGGTCGGCACCGCGCACGGCGTGTTCGCCCCCGAGTGGGACGAACGGCAGTGGCACGGCACCCTGGCGCCCGGGAAGAAGGCGCAGGTCGAGCTGCCGGTCGAACTGCCCGCGGGGGCGCACGGCGACTACACCGTGACGCTGCGCCACCGCGGCCGGGTACTCGCCGAGCAGCCGTGGGGCGTGGGCCGGCCGTGGGGCGTGACCCTGTTCTGGATCCTGCTCTGCCTGGTCGTACCGGCCGCCCTGTTCCGCATCGGCATGGCGGTGGTGGACCACCTCCGCCCGCACCGCCCCGGCGGCACCCCCCGCGCGCCCCGGCCCGCCCCGCGCCTGCGCCTGCCGCTCCCGCGCTCCCGCACCGCCCGGCCCCTGGCCGCCCGGGCCGCCCCCACTCCGACCCTGCCGTGGTTCACCCCGGACTCCGCTCCGGGCGGCCCGGCCGGCCGGTCCTCCGCACCGCACGACCACAGCCCGACGAGTCCTACGACTCCCACCACGAAGGGACCCACGTGAGCATGCGAAGGAGAGGCACAGCGGCCGGGAGCACGGGCGCCCTGCTGGTGCTCTGTGCGGCGGGCGTCCTGCTGGGCCCGATGGTGGCGCCCGCGCAGGCGGCCGAGGTGGCCTACGCCACCCACTGCGTGCCGCCCGCGGGCATCGACCCCGTCGACGGCACCACGAAGGTCGAGATCACCGCGCCGGCCACGGCCAAGGTGGGCGACACGGTGGACATCGGGTGGAAGTTCGTCCAGGCCGCGTCCAGGAACCCGGACATCATCGACCTGCCCGCGAACTCGGTCCAGCCGTCCGGCGTCCTGAAGGCGGCCGGCGCGCAGACCGCCGACATCGCCCTGCAAGGTCCGCGGGAGAACCCCGCCATCCCCAAGGGCGGGAACATGGTGCTGTCCGACATGAAGGGCAGCCTGAAGCTGACGGCGGCCGGCGAGGTGACCCTGACGCCGGACGCCTACACCGTCAACGCGATGTCGACCGACACCAGGTGCGCGCCCAAGGAGGCCGTGCAGAAGGCGGCGACGATCCGGGTGACGGCGGGCGGCGGTACGGCGACCGCCACCGCGCCCCCGACGAAGTCGGCGCCCCCCACCCACTCGGCCACGGCCACGGCGACCGGCGGCACCGGGCAGACCGACTTCCCCGGCAAGGAGGTGCAGGTCCCCTACGCCTGCAAGACCCCGATAGGCGACAGGAGCGCGACCTCGCCGGTGCGGATCGACGCGAAGAAGGACGGCGGGAGCTACGCCCTCACCGTGCGGTTCGGGAAGTCGGTGATGGACAGCCCCGTCGACATCCCGAAGGACTCCGTGAAGCCGTCCATGGAGGTGGTGCTGGGCGGCGCCGACAAGGGCACGGTGCACGTGGAGGGACCGACGAACGCGAGCCCCGTCAAGTCCGGCGAGCCGATCGAGATCCCCGACCTCACCGGCACCTACAAGCCCGGCGCCGGCGGCACCTCGACGCTGTCCCCGGGCATCCTCACGGTCAAGGCCCTCGGCACGACCACGACCTGCACCCCGACGAAGACGGAGGTCTCCCTCACCCTGGACACCACCGGGCAGCCGGGCGGCGCCGCCGGCGGGACGTCGACGTCGGGCGGATCCTCGGGCACCGCCACGACCGGCGGCGACAACGGCGACAGCGGCTCCGGCGGCCTGGCCGAGACGGGCGCGGGCGACCACGGCGCCCTGAAGGCCCTCGGCCTGATCTCGGGAACGGCGATCCTGCTGGGCGGCGCGATCTTCACGGTGCTTCCCAGACGAAGGGCGCGATAGCCGACCCGGGGGGCGCGGGGAACTGCGCGACAAGCCACACCCGACCCGCGGCCACCCAGACGCCATGGTCTGAAGGACACTCGGCGCCCCCGTACACACCAGGAGGGCCGCCACACCCACCCGGGTGCAGCGGCCCTCCCGGCCAAGTCCCGAAGGACTAGTGCACGTTGCCCATCAGCTTCTTCACCTTGCCGCGGTACATCCACACCGCGACACCCGCGACCACGGCGAGACCCGCCTCCAGGGCGACGAAGCCCATGCGGTCGAGGTTGACGCCGCCGACGGCCGGGTTGGACAGCAGGGCGGTGACGGAGTCGCCCGCGGTGACCGCGAGGAACCAGACACCCATCATCTGCGAGGCGTACTTCTTCGGCGCCATCTTGGTCGTCACGGACAGACCGACCGGAGACAGCGTCAGCTCACCGATGGTCTGCGCGAAGTAGATGGCGACCAGCCACATCGCCGCGGCCTTGTGACCGCCCTCCGCGATGGACAGCGGGGCGAGGAAGACGAAGAAGGACGCACCCACCAGCACCAGGCCGGAGGCGAACTTCACGATGGTGCTCGGCTCCTTGCCGCGGCGGTTCAGCCACAGCCACAGCCAGGCGAAGACCGGCGCCAGCGCCATGATCATGACCGGGTTGACCGACTGGTACCAGGAGACCGGGAACTCCCAGCCGAAGATGGTGTTGTCGGCCCGCTTCTCGGCGAACAGCGACAGGGTCGAGCCACCCTGGTCGTAGATCATCCAGAACACGGCGGCGGCGACGAAGAACCAGATGTACGCCGACACCTTCGACCGCTCGGCGGAGTCCAGGTCCTTGTCCCGCAGGATGCGGGTGATGACCATGATCGGCACGAGCAGGCCGATGAGGGTGAGCGGGATCAGCGCCCAGTTCAGGGTGAAGTGGCCGGTGCCGCCGACGACGCCGTAGAAGACCACGGCGACGGCCAGCCAGATCAGGCCCTTGCGCAGGGTGGTCGCCTTCTCGGCGGGCGTCAGCGGGGTCGGGACCTCGCTGCTCTTCGGGTTCAGGTGGCGGCCGCCCAGCAGGTACTGGGCGAGGCCCAGCGCCATGCCGAGCGCGGCCAGCGCGAAGCCCAGGTGCCAGTTGACGTTCTCACCGACGGTGCCGATGACCAGCGGCGCGACGAAGGCACCGAGGTTGATGCCGATGTAGAAGAGCGTGAAGCCGCCGTCCCGGCGCGGGTCCTCGGGGCCGTCGTACAGGTGGCCGACCATCGTGGAGATGTTGGCCTTCAGCAGACCGGAACCGATGGCGACGAGACTCAGGCCGACGTAGAAGCTCGCGGCGGCGGGCAGCGCGAGGCACAGGTGGCCGAGCATGATGACGATGCCCGCGACGGTGACCGTCTTGCGGGGGCCGAGCACCCGGTCGGCGAACCAGCCGCCGGGCAGGGTGAGCAGGTAGACGAGCGACAGGTAGACGGCGTAGATCGCCGTCGCCGTGCCCGCGTTCAGGTGCAGGCCACCCGGGGCCACCAGGTACAGCGGGAGCAGGGCCCTCATGCCGTAGTAGGAGAAACGCTCCCACATCTCGGTCATGAAGAGAGTGGCCAGTCCGCGGGGGTGGCCGAAGAAGGTCTTCTCGGAACCGGGGGTGCCCGGGTGGACCGAGTCCTTCGTCAGGCTGGACGCCATGGTCGTTCCTTGCTGGTCGGGACGCGGCTGCTGGAGCGTTGCGCGCCCGGTGGGGGTGCGGCCGGCACCGGCAGGTCGGTCGTCCACCCCCACGCCCAGGGGGAGCCCGCTCCGGATCACGGAGTGGCGGACGGCGACCACCGGGATCCACGCCCCACGACGCTTCAGCGCGCCCGGAGCCCGGCCAGAGGTCGTTCCTTTCAAGGCTGATCTTGGTCAGCCCGCACACGAAAGAGACCTTCAGCGTCACTGCCCGCCAAAGGTCCCCGGTGTACTACAGGCGTTCAGATCACCATACGGCAGGACACTGCCGGATATGGAAGGACTTGAGACGCGGATCACAGGTGTCGCGGGAACCGTGCGCGGGAATTCGAAGGTCCTTCCCAGGATCGCATCCCCAGGTCAATGGTTCGTACCAGCAGGCCCGGAAGGTAAGAAGCCCGGGAACCGATCACACCCCGGCACCGCACCCGGGCGGTCTACCATCACCTCATGACCCGTGTACTGCTCGCCGAGGACGACGCGTCCATCTCGGAGCCGCTGGCCCGCGCCCTGCGCCGGGAAGGTTACGAGGTCGAGGTGCGCGAGGACGGACCCGCCGCGCTCGACGCCGGAATGCAGGGCGGCGTCGACCTGGTCGTGCTCGACCTGGGCCTGCCCGGTATGGACGGCCTGGAGGTCGCCCGCCGGCTGCGCTCCGACGGCCACGCCGTGCCGATCCTCATCCTGACCGCGCGCGCCGACGAGGTGGACACCGTCGTCGGCCTGGACGCGGGCGCCGACGACTACGTCACCAAGCCCTTCCGGCTCGCCGAACTGCTCGCCCGGGTGCGGGCCCTGCTCCGGCGCGGCGCCGCCGAGCCGCAGCAGCCGCCGGCCACGCACGGGGTGCGGATCGACGTCGAGTCGCACCGGGCGTGGATGGGCGACGAGGAACTCCAGCTCACGGCCAAGGAGTTCGACCTGCTGCGGGTGCTGGTGCGGGACGCCGGCCGGGTGGTGACCCGGGACCAGCTGATGCGCGAGGTCTGGGACACCACGTGGTGGTCGTCGACCAAGACCCTCGACATGCACATCTCCTGGCTGCGCAAGAAGCTCGGGGACGACGCGGCGAACCCCCGGTACATCGCCACGGTGCGGGGAGTCGGCTTCCGGTTCGAGAAGAGCTGAGCTCCCCCGGAGGGGGCACCCCCAGCCGCTGGGCACTGACCGACATGAGGGGTCGCGTGGTGGGGGCTCGGGCGGCCGCCCGGCCGCCGGTCCGCCGTGACCGGTCGCGCCGTTCCCCGCGCCCTTCGGGGCGTGCCCCACTGGATAAAGCTCCCCGGAGAATCCCATGCGCCGACGTCTCATCCAGTCCACCCTCGCCGTCGTCCTCGTGGTGATCGCGGTCTTCGGCGTCTCCCTCGTGATCGTCGAGACGCGGACGATCAGCAACAGCGCCCAGGAGCGGGTGGAGTCGGAGGCGGTGCGGCTGGCCAGCATCGTGGACAGCCGGATCCTCGCCGCGGAGAACGTCAACGCCGATGTTCTGCGCAACCCGGTCAGCAAGGACCAGTACGCGGTCATCAGCCTGCCCGGCAGGCCGCCCATAGAGATCGGCGGCAAGCCCCAGGGCGACACCATCAGCTACACCCAGCACGGTGAGGAGGGCGAGACGGTCACCGTGCAGGAGCCCCGCTCCGCGGTGACCCGCGAGGTCGGCCGGACCCTGCTGATCATCGGGCTGGTCGCGCTGCTCGCCGTGGTGGCGGCCGTGCTCCTCGCCGTACGGCAGGCCAACCGGCTCGCCTCCCCGCTGACCGACCTCGCCGAGACCGCCGAACGCCTCGGCTCCGGCGATCCGCGCCCGCGCCACAAGCGCTACGGCGTCCCCGAGCTGGACCGGGTCGCCGATGTGCTGGACGCCTCCGCCGAGCGGATCGGGCGCATGCTGACCGCCGAGCGGCGCCTCGCGGCCGACGCCTCCCACCAGCTGCGTACCCCGCTGACCGCGCTGTCCATGCGGCTGGAGGAGATCACCCTCACCGACGACCCGGACACGGTGAAGGAGGAGGCGACGATCGCGCTGACGCAGGTCGAGCGGCTGACGGACGTCGTGCAGCGGCTGCTGACGAACTCCCGCGACCCGCGCACCGGCTCCGCCGTCACCTTCGACCTGGACGAGGTCATCCAGCAGCAGCTCGCCGAGTGGCGGCCCGCCTACCGCAGCGTCGGCCGGGCCATCGTCAGCTCCGGCAAGCGGCACCTGCAGGCGGTGGGCACCCCGGGCGCGGTCGCCCAGGTGCTGGCCGCGCTGATCGAGAACTCGCTCATGCACGGCGGCGGCACCGTCGCCCTGCGCACGCGGGTCACCGGGAACCAGGCGGTGATCGAGGTCACCGACGAGGGGCCGGGTGTGCCGGCGGATCTCGGCGCGCGGATCTTCGAGCGCACGATCAGCGGGCGGAACTCCACCGGGATCGGCCTGGCCGTCGCCCGGGACCTCGCGGAGGCCGACGGCGGCCGGCTGGAACTGCTCCAGGCGCAGCCCCCGGTCTTCGGCCTGTTCCTGTCGCGCACACCGCCCTCCCGCAAGCCGGACGAGGAGCGGCCCACGGTCCGCTAGCCGGCGCGGGGGTGACTACGGGACGCGCTGCCGCGGCGGCTGCTTCTTCGACTCCTGCTCCAGGATCGACTCCGCGCTCGCCACGGTCTCCCGGGCCGGCAGCGCCCGGAACACCCAGCTGCGGTACGACCAGAACCGGAACAGGGTCGCGACGCCGATGCCGACGAACTTGAACACGTTGCTCTGCAGCGGGCTGTCCCAGCCGAAGGTGTAGGTCGCCAGGTAGAGCACGCCGTTCTCGATGACCAGGCCGACCGCGCTGAACAGCAGGAACAGCGTGAGTTCCTTGGTGCGCCCGCTCTTGTCGCGGTCCCGGTACGTCCAGTAGCGGAAGCCGACGTAGTTGAAGACGATGGCCACGACGGTCGCGATGATGCTGGCGCGCACCACCGGCAGGTCCGAGACGTGCCGGACCAGGTTGAACACGCCGAGATTGACGAGGACGCCGGCACCGCCGACGGCCCCGAACTTGACGACCTCGCGTACGAGCCGTTGCAGCCCCGAGGAACGAGGTTCCATGGCTGTGCAGCTCCCGTCGGTAGGTTTCGTCGACCCCGCCATGCTAGCCGTGCGGGCCCTCCGGTGCCTGTGGACCGGGCCACTGCCCGGAAACGGGTCGGAAAGAACAGGGGAAGCCCTCGGTAAGAGTCCGCGGGAGGGATGCGAACCGGCCTCCCCGGAGTGGCCGATACCCTAGGGGTGTGACGTTCCCGGTAGTCGGCATGGTCGGCGGGGGGCAGCTCGCGCGTATGACGCACGAAGCGGGCATCCCGTTGGGCATCAGGTTCAAGCTTCTCAGTGACACTCCGCAGGATTCCGCCGCGCAGGTCGTGAGCGATGTCGTCATCGGCGACTACCGCGACCTGGAGACGCTGCGCGCCTTCGCGCGCGGCTGCGACGTGATCACCTTCGACCACGAGCACGTGCCCACCGAGCACCTGCGGGCCCTGGAGGCGGACGGCATCCCCGTCCGCCCCGGCCCGGAGGCGCTGGTGCACGCCCAGGACAAGGGCGTGATGCGGGCCAGGCTCGACGCGATCGGCATCCCGTGCCCCCGGCACCGGATCGTCAGCGACCCGGAGGATGTCGTCCGGTTCGCCGCCGAGGGTGACGGTTTCCCCGTCGTCCTCAAGACGGTCCGCGGTGGCTACGACGGCAAGGGCGTGTGGGTCGTGGACTCCGTCGAGGAGGCGGCCGAGCCCTTCCGCGCCGGCGTCCCCGTGCTCGCCGAGGAGAAGGTCGACTACGTCCGCGAGCTGGCCGCCAACGTCGTCCGCTCCCCGCACGGCCAGGCCGTCGCCTACCCGGTGGTGGAGTCGCAGCAGGTCGACGGGGTCTGCGACACGGTCATAGCCCCCGCGCCCGACCTCGAGGAGGACCTGGCGCTGCGGGCCGAGGAGATGGCGCTGACCATCGCCAAGGAACTGGGCGTCGTCGGCCACCTCGCCGTCGAGCTGTTCCAGACCCGCGACGGCCGCATCCTCGTCAACGAGCTGGCGATGCGCCCGCACAACTCCGGCCACTGGACCATGGACGGCGCGATCACCTCGCAGTTCGCCAACCACGTCCGCGCGGTCCTGGACCTGCCGCTGGGCGACCCGCGCCCGCGCGCCAGGTGGACCGTGATGGTCAACGTGCTGGGCGGCGACTACCCGGACATGTACTCCGCCTACTTGCACTGCATGGCCCGCGACCCCAAGCTCAAGATCCACATGTATGGCAAGGACGTGAAGCCCGGCCGCAAGGTCGGACACGTCAACACCTACGGCGACGACCTGGACGAGGTGCTGGAGCGCGCCCGTCACGCAGCCGGCTACCTGAGAGGCACCATCACCGAATGAGCCCCGTTGTTGGCATCGTCATGGGGTCGGACTCCGACTGGCCCGTCATGGAAGCCGCCGCCAAGGCCCTGGACGAGTTCGAGATCCCCTACGAGGTCGACGTCGTCTCCGCGCACCGCATGCCCCGCGAGATGATCACGTACGGCGAGCAGGCCGCCGACCGCGGCCTGAAGGTGATCATCGCCGGTGCGGGCGGTGCCGCCCACCTGCCCGGCATGCTGGCCTCCGTCACCCCGCTGCCGGTCATCGGCGTGCCGGTGCCGCTGAAGTACCTGGACGGCATGGACTCGCTGCTCTCCATCGTGCAGATGCCCGCCGGGGTCCCGGTCGCCACGGTCTCCGTCGCCGGTGCCCGCAACGCCGGTCTCCTCGCCGCCCGGATGCTCGCCGCGCACGACGAGGACCTGCTGCACAAGATGCGCGACTTCCAGCAGGACCTCAACGACCAGGCCACCGAGAAGGGCAAGCGGCTGCGCGCCAAGGTCGAGGGCGCGGGCAGCGGCTTCGGCTTCGGGAAGTGACCGCCGTGGCGGCCGCCCTGGACGAAGCCCGCGCCCTGCTGCGCGACTTCCCCGTGGTCGACGGGCACAACGACCTCCCCTGGGCGCTGCGCAAGCAGGCCGGCTACGACCTGGACGTCCTGGACATCGCCGGCGACCGGCACGAGCAGCTGCACACCGACCTGCCGCGGCTGCGCGCGGGCGGCGTCGGCGCCCAGTACTGGTCCGTGTTCGTGCCCTGCGAGGAGCCGGACCCGGTCGCGGCGACGCTGGAGCAGATCGACTGCGTCCGGCAGCTGCTGGACCGCTACCCGGCGGACCTGGCGCCCGCGCTGACCGCCGCCGACATGGACGCGGCCCGCCGGGACGGCCGTATCGCCTCGCTCATGGGCGCCGAGGGCGGCCACTCCATCGCCAACTCGATGGGCACCCTGCGCGGCCTGTACGCGCTCGGCGTGCGCTACATGACGCTCACCCACAACAGCAACGTGGACTGGGCGGACTCCGCGACCGACGAACCCGGCGTGGGCGGCCTGTCCGCCTTCGGCCGCGAGGTCGTACGCGAGATGAACCGCCTCGGCATGCTCGTCGACCTCTCCCACGTGGCGGCGACGACCATGCGGGACGCGCTGGACGCCAGCTCCGCGCCGGTGATCTTCTCGCACTCCTCCGCCCGGGCCGTGTGCGACCACCCGCGCAACGTCCCCGACGACGTCCTGGAGCGCCTGCCCGCCAACGGCGGCATGGCCATGGTCACGTTCGTGCCCAAGTTCGTGCTCCAGGCCGCCGTCGACTGGACGGCCGCCGCCGACGCGAACATGCGCGCCCACGGCCTGCACCACCTGGACACCAGCCCCGAGGCGATGAAGATCCACCGCGCCTTCGAGGAGCGCCACCCGCGCCCGGTCGCCACGGTGTCCACGGTCGCGGACCACCTGGACCACATGCGCGAGGTCGCCGGCATCGACCACCTGGGCATCGGCGGCGACTACGACGGCACCGCGTTCACCCCGGACGGCCTGAACGACGTCTCCGGCTACCCCAACCTGCTCGCCGAACTGCTCGGGCGCGGCTGGTCCACGGCCGACCTGGCCAAGCTGACCTGGCAGAACGCGGTGCGCGTCCTGGGCGCCGCCGAGGACGTGGCCCGGGACCTGCGGACCACCCGCACGCCGTCCCTGGCCACCATCGAGTCGCTCGACGGCACGCCCGGCGAGAGCTGACCGGGGTACCCCCGAACGCCCCACTCACCAGGAAGGGTCCCTCCGCTCCGTGCGACCGTGTCGGTACGCCAGCCACTGCACGCCGTAGCTCACGACCGACGTAGCCGACGAGACGTACGGAGCCCGACATGGCCGACCTCCAGGACGAGAGCCCCAGCACGACCGAGGTCGGCGAGGACGACTGCCTGCCGGACGACCCTGGTCCGGTCCCGGCCTCGCTCGACCGGGCGTACCACCGTCCCGCGCAGCCGGCCGGCGAGCTCCTGGAGCGGGCGCACGCCCTGCTGGCCGGCCACCCGGTCGCCGACGGCTACAGCGGCCTGCCCTGGGCCCTGCGCCATCTGCCCTGGTACGACCTGGAGCTGGGCGAGGCCGCCATCGACACGGACGTGCCCCGGCTGCGCGAGGGGCACGTCGCCGCGCTGTTCTGGTCGCTGCACCGGCCCGAGGCACCGGACGGGGAGCGCGCCGTCACGGCCACCCTGGAGCAGCTGGACCTGGCCCGCACGGTCGTCGAGTCCCACGCGGAGAGCCTGCGGCTGGTGCGCACCGCCGGGCAGGTCATCGACGCCCGCAACCGCGGCCGGGTCGCCGTGCTGCTGGGCCCCGCGCCCGGCGCCGCCCTGGGCGACTCCCTGGCCCTCCTGCGCATCCTGCATGCCCTCGGGCTGCGCGTGCTCACCCTCACCGACACCGCCTGGGCGGGCTCCTCGGGGCTGACCCGGTTCGGGGAGGAGGTCGTCCGCGAGATGAACCGGCTCGGGGTGCTCGCCGACGTCTCCGGAGCCGCCCCGGACACCGTCGAGCGGACCATCGCCCTGTCCAAGACCCCGGTGCTGTGCAGCCGCTCGGCCGCCCGCGCGCTGCGCCCGCACCCCGCCAACCTGCCCGACGAACTCCTCGCCGCCCTGGGCCGGGCGAAGGGCCTGTGCCAGGTGCCGCTGACGGCCGAGCAGACCGGCCCGACCGTCCCCGACGTCGCCGACCACCTCGACCACGTCCGGGACGTGGCCGGCCCCGACTGCGTCGGCCTGTCCGGCACCTACGACTCCGGTGCCGTCCACCCCCGGGACCTCGCCGACGCCTCCCGCTACCCCCACCTGATCGCCGAGCTGCTCCGGCGCGGCTGGTCCGAGACCGAGCTGGCCCTGCTGACCTGGGGCAACGTGCAGCGCGTGCTGCGCAGCGCGGACTTCGTCGCGCGGGCCGCGCAGCAGCGCCGGGAGGCGTCCACCGCCAGCATCGCCGAGCTGGACGCCTCCTAGAACGTCACGACCGCTCGATCCGGCACAGACAGAACGGATGCCCGGCCGGGTCGGCGTACACCTGGAAGTCCTTCTTCTCGCGGTCCTCCAGGTCCAGCGGGCGGGCGCCCAGCTCCAGCACCCGCTCGTGCGCCGCGTCCAGCTCCGCCCAGGTCGCACCCGCGTCGAAGTCCAGGTGGAGCTGCTGGCCGTTGCGGTCCGCGCGCGGCCACTCCGGCGGGGTGTGCCCCTCGGCCCGCTGGAAGGCGAGCCGGGGACCGCCCGGGACCTGGAGCACCACCCAGTCGTCGTCCTCCGCCCGCGGGGTCCCGCCGCCCACCGCCGCGTAGAAGGCGGCCAGCGCGTGCGGGTCGGGGCAGTCGAGCACGACGTTACGGAAACGGGCCACGGACGCCATGGAGTTCTCCTTCGGAGCGGTCGGGCGCCTGCAGGTTCAGCAGGCGCACAGGCAGAACGGGTGCCCAGCCGGGTCGGCGTAGACACGGAAGGTCCGCTCGCGGTCGTCCGCGTCCAGCGGTGTGGCGCCCAGCTCCAGCACCCCCTTCTCGGCCGCGTCCAGGTCCTCCACGGCGAGGTCCAGATGGAACTGCTGCGAGTGGTCCGGCGCGGGCCACCGCGGCGGTACGAAGCCGGGCGCCTGCTGGAACGCCAGCGCCGGCCCGCCCGGCACCTTCAGGTCCACCCACGTGCCGTCCTCGGGGTTCTCCTCGACCGTGCCGCCGAGCACGCCGGCGTAGAAGCCGGCCAGCGCGCGGGGGTCGGAACAGTCCAGGACGACGACGTCGAGCTTGGCGAGCGCCATGACTACCTCCTCCGGAAGTTACCCACAGAGCCGGGTAACCGGTAACGGTTACTGCATGCTCCCGCATCGGAGGTAACGTCGCAAGCATGAGCGAGAGATCGGCCGCCCCCGGCGGCCTGGCCCTGATCGAGTCCCTGGTGAACACGCTGGACATCGAGACGGGCGCCGACTCGCTGGACACGCCGGAGGGCCGCGGGCGCCTCGGGATCACCGAGACCGGGCTGGCCGACGCGCGGGAACTGCGCGAGTCGCTGCGGGCCGCGCTGCTGGCCCACGCCGGCCACCCGCCGCACCGCGCGGTGACCCCGCTGGGCACCCTGCTGGCGCGGGCCCCGCTCCACGTCGCCGTCGACGAGCGGGACGGCTCGGCCCGGCTCGTCCCCGCCGAGGAGGGCCCGCTGCTCTCCCGGGTCGCCGCCGCCGTCGCCGAGGCGCTGGTCGCCGGCACCTGGACCCGGCTCAAGGCGTGCGAGGCCGGCACCTGCCACTGGGCGTACTACGACCGCAGCCCCGCCGGCCGAGGCCGCTGGTGCTCGATGCAGGTGTGCGGGGCCCGCGCGAAGATGCGCCGGTACCGGGCGAAGGGTGCGTGAGTCACAGCGGTGTGGTGCAGAATGCGGACAGACGCCGGTTCGGCCGACTGAGCCTCGGCCGAACCGGCGTCACCCGAGGCCGTCGCCTCCTATGCGGTGGGGCGGCCCATCGCCCGGTACGTCCAGCCCGCCCGCCGCCACTGCTCCGGGTCCAGGGTGTTGCGCCCGTCGAGGATCACCCGGGCCGTCGCCACCTCGCCGAGCGCCGCCGGGTCCAGCTCGCGGAACTCGCCCCACTCGGTCAGGTGCAGCACGACGTCGGCGCCCCGGACGGCCGCCAGCGCCGAGTCGGCGTACCCCAGGGTGGGGAAGACCTTGCGGGCGTTGTCCATGCCCTTCGGGTCGTACACGGTCACCTGGCCGCCCTGCAGGTGGATCTGCCCGGCCACGTTCAGCGCGGGCGAGTCGCGGACGTCGTCCGAGTCCGGCTTGAAGGTGGCGCCGAGCACCGCGACCCGCTTGCCCAGGAAGGAACCGCCGCCCAGCGCCTCCCGGGTCATCTCCACCATCTGCCCGCGCCGGCGCATGTTGATGGAGTCGATCTCCCGCAGGAAGGTCAGCGCCTGGTCGGCGCCCAGCTCGCCCGCCCGGGCCATGAACGCGCGGATGTCCTTGGGCAGGCAGCCGCCGCCGAAGCCGATCCCGGCGCGCAGGAACTTCCGCCCGATCCGGTCGTCGTACCCGATGGCCTCCGCCAGCTTCGCCACGTCACCGCCGGCCGCCTCGCACACCTCGGCCATCGCGTTGATGAAGGAGATCTTCGTGGCGAGGAAGGAGTTCGCGGCCGTCTTCACCAGCTCGGCGGTGGGGAAGTCGGTGACCACGAACGGCGTGCCGTCACCGACCGGACCGGCGTACACCTCGCGCAGCAGCTTCTCGGCCCGCTCGCTGCGCACCCCGACGACGATCCGGTCCGGGTGCAGCGTGTCCTCGACGGCGAAGCCCTCGCGCAGGAACTCCGGGTTCCAGGCCAGCTCGGCGTCCGCGCCGGCCGGGGCGTGCTCGGCGAGGTAGGCGGCCAGCCGGTCGGCCGAGCCCACCGGCACGGTCGACTTGCCGACCACCAGGGCCGGACCGCGCAGGTGCGGGGCGAGGGAGGCGATCGCGGAGTCGACGTGACTCATGTCGCAGGCGTACTCGCCGTGCTTCTGCGGCGTGTTCACGCACACGAAGTGCACCTCGCCGAACGCGCCGACTTCGGCCCAGTCCGTGGTGAACCGCAGCCGCCCGGTGGATCCCTCGATCCCGGCCACGTGCCGGCGCAGCAGCTCCTCGAGCCCCGGCTCGTACATCGGGGTCTCGCCGCGCTCCAGCAGGGCGATCTTCTCCGGTACGACGTCCAGGCCCAGCACCTCGAAGCCCAGCTCGGCCATGGCCGCGGCGTGGGTGGCGCCGAGATAGCCGGTGCCGATCACGGTGATCTTCAGGCTCATGGGTGTGCTCCAGCTCCGGTCCGTCGTTCCTGCTCGGTCATGCGGTGCCTGAGCATAGTCGGGCCGTTCAGCGGGCAATTTTCCAGCTGTCACCAACCTCACGTAGGCGTGTTCACACAGGCCCTCTAAAATTCAGTTACTTAACGGTAATTAGCGTCAGTATCACTGCGTCTTTGGAGCGTGAGACACCGTGGCCGGATCGGCTGACTTCGACCTGTACCGCCCGTCCGAGGAGCACGACATGCTCCGGGACGCCGTCCGTTCCCTGGTCGAGGCGAAGATCGCGCCGTACGCCGCGGCGGTGGACGAGGAGGCCCGCTTCCCGCAGGAGGCCCTCGACGCCCTCGTCGCCAACGACCTGCACGCCGTGCACGTCCCCGAGGAGTACGGCGGCGCCGGCGCCGACGCCCTCGCCACGGTCATCGTGATCGAGGAGGTCGCCCGCGCCTGCGTCTCCTCCTCCCTCATCCCCGCGGTGAACAAGCTCGGCTCGCTCCCGGTGATCCTCTCCGGCGGCGAGGACCTGAAGAAGAAGTACCTGACCCCGCTCGCCAAGGGCGACGCGATGTTCTCGTACTGCCTCTCCGAGCCGGAGGCGGGCTCGGACGCGGCCGGCATGAAGACCAAGGCCGTCCGCGACGGCGACTACTGGGTGCTCAACGGCGTGAAGCGCTGGATCACCAACGCGGGCGTCTCCGAGTACTACACGGTGATGGCGGTCACGGACCCCTCGAAGCGCTCCAAGGGCATCTCGGCCTTCGTGGTCGAGAAGTCGGACGAGGGCGTCTCCTTCGGCGCCCCGGAGAAGAAGCTCGGCATCAAGGGCTCCCCGACCCGCGAGGTCTACTTCGACAACGTACGCATCCCCGCCGACCGCATGATCGGCGAGGAGGGCACGGGCTTCCTGACGGCCATGAAGACCCTGGACCACACCCGCATCACCATCGCCGCCCAGGCCCTCGGCTGCGCCCAGGGCGCCCTCGACTACGCCAAGGGCTACGTCCAGGAGCGCAAGCAGTTCGGCAAGGCGATCGCCGACTTCCAGGGCATCCAGTTCATGCTCGCCGACATGTCCATGAAGATCTCGGCGGCCCGCGCCCTCACCTACCAGGCCGCCGCCGCCTCCGAGCGCGGCGACGCCGACCTCACCTACCTGGGCGCCGCCGCCAAGTGCTTCGCCTCGGACGTCGCCATGGAGGTCACCACCGACGCCGTCCAGCTCCTCGGCGGCTACGGCTACACGCGCGACTACCCGGTGGAACGCATGATGCGCGACGCCAAGATCACCCAGATTTATGAAGGCACGAACCAGGTCCAGCGGATCGTCATGGCCCGCAACCTGCCGTAACCGACATGCGGGACGCCGCTCCCCGGCGTAGGACGGAAGCACATGGGGCCCGCCCCGGGCCCCACCCCCCGTCCCAGGAGGAGCCATGACCCAGTCCCAGTCCGGAATGATGCCCGCCCTCACGCAGCAGATGCAGGACTGCATCGAGGCCTGCATGAACTGCCACAACATCTGCGAGGAGACCATGAGCTCCTGCATGCAGCAGGGCGGCCAGGCACAGATGCAGGTCATGCGGGCGCTCATGGACTGCTCCGAGACGACCCGCATGTGCGCCGACATGATGATGCGGCGCTCGCCCATGTCGGGCGAGATGTGCATGCTCTGCGCGAAGGTCTGTGACATGTGCGCCGAGGCGTGTATGTCCATGCCCGACGACCGGCAGATGATGCGCTGCGCCGAGGCGTGTCGCCGCTGCGCGGAGACCTGCCGGGCGATGGCGGGCGCCAGCATGTGAGCCCACCGCGCACGGCCGGGGGCACCCCGCGGGGTGCCTCCGGCCCGTCGCGCGCCGCCGTCAGTTGCCGGAGACGGTGACCTTCTCGTCGTTGTTCAGCTGGTTCACCAGCGTCTTCACCTTGGCCTTGTCCCAGACGAGGTTGCCGCCGGAGGAGCCGGAGATCGGCATGTTCATCGAGGTGCCGTCACCGCCGCTGACGCCCTTCATCGCCCAGAACATCGAGGCCAGGTCCCACAGGCCCATGTCCTTGTCGACGATCAGGGAGTCCAGGCCCGCGCCCATGGTCGGGTAGAGCTTGAACGGGTTCAGCACCGTCGACGGGGTGGCCACCTGGTGGGCCAGCGCGGCCAGGAACTTCTGCTGGTTCTTGGTGCGCTGCAGGTCGGACGCGGCGAACGCGTGCCGGGTCCGGACGAACGCGAGCGCCTGCTGGCCGTTCAGGGTCTGCTTGCCGGCCTCGAAGTCGGCGCCCGACCACTTGTCCTTGAAGCCCTTGTCGATGTCGATCTCGACACCGCCCACCGCGTCCACGATGTTCGCGAAGCCCTGGAAGCCGATCTCCACGTAGTGGTCGATGTGCAGGCCGGTGTTCGCCTCGACCGTGCGGACCAGCAGCGTCGGCCCGTCCTCGGCGTAGGTGGCGTTCAGCTTCGCGTGCCGGCCCTGCGCCGGGTAGACCTTCCCGGACGTCGACCCCTTGTACGACGGGACCACCACGTCCGAGTCGCGCGGCAGCGAGATCAGAGTGTCGCCGTTGTCACCGACGTGCAGGATCATCATGGAGTCAGTGCGCTTACCGGGCGCGCCCCCGGTGTGCAGCTTCTTCTCGTCCTCCTTGGACATGCCCTCACGGCTGTCCGAGCCGACGATCAGGTAGTTCGTGCCCGCGCCCGACTCCGGCCGGTCGATGACCTTCGACAGGTCCACCTCGCGGCGCAGCTTGGAGTCGGCCCAGAAGTAGGTGGCCACCGACGTGACGACCAGCACGGTCGCCAGCGTGATCGCCGTCCACTTGATCCGGCGCCGCCAGTTCGGCGCGGGGCGCGGGGCGCGGGTGGACGCGCCTTCCGGGCCGCCCGGGCCCCGGCCGCCGGGGGCGCCGTAGACCTGGCCCGTGTTGTAGCCGCTGTCGTAGTCGCCGTAGCCGGCGCCTTCCTCGTGTCCGCGGCCGTCGACGTACGACGGCTGCTGCGGCACACCGGCCCCGTACGGCGGCGCCGCCGGGCCGGGGTCGCCGTACGCCGAGCGCGGCCCGGGCGGTACCGCCGGGCCGCGCTGCACCTGACGCATCACGCGGGCCCCCTCCGGCTGTGCGCCGGCACTGCCGCGTCCGTAGCGCGGGCCGCGGTTGTCGTCGGACCATCCCTCGGGCCAGTCATTCATGGGCCCCAGTGTGCAGGGCGCCGATATGTGCTCGACAAGAGATGTCGGGAAATCAGGGCCCCGCTGTTGCGAACCCGACACAAAGTCCGCGAATGAGCCGTCGGCATAAGGTGGAGGGCATGACAGACCAGGCCACGGACGCGGATCCGGACATGCAGCCGGACATCCCGGGCAAGCCCACGTCCGCCTCGCGCACCACCCTCAGCCACATCATGACCCACAACGACACCAACCTGCTGGGTACGGTGCACGGCGGGGTGATCATGAAACTGGTCGACGACGCGGCGGGCGCGGTGGCCGGCCGGCACTCCGGTGGTCCCGCCGTCACCGCGTCCATGGACGAGATGGTGTTCCTGGAGCCGGTCCGCGTCGGTGACCTGGTCCACGTCAAGGCGCAGGTGAACTGGACCGGCCGGACCTCGATGGAGATCGGTGTCCGGGTGCTCGCCGAGCGCTGGAACGAGTCGGACCCGGCCACCCAGGTCGGCTCGGCGTACCTGGTCTTCGCGGCCGTCGACGCCGACGGCAAGCCCCGCCGGGTACCGCCGGTGATACCGGAGACCGACCGGGACCGCCGCCGCTACCAGGAGGCCCAGATCCGCCGCACCCACCGCCTGGCCCGCCGCCGGGCGATCCGCGAGCTGCGGGAGAAGAGGGCGGCGGAGGGCTTCGAGGACTAGGGGCCTCTCTTCCGGATCCTGCCGGTGTCGCGGGGAGCGCTCAGCACACCACCTCGTTGCCCCGCACCACGTTCTGCTCCGGCCGTGCCGGGTCCTCGAAGCGGACCTTCCGTACCTTTCGCACGTCGGTGAGGTCCGTGCCGGTCGTCACCTTCAGCAGCGGCCCCTGCCCCGGCACCGCGCGCAGCTCGCTGCCCGGCAGGGCCGCGGCCAGGGAGCGGGCGGAGCGGTCCCAGCGGGGGTCGTAGGAGATCACCGTGCGCGCCACACGGGCGGGCGCGGTCACCGGCAGGCGGGTGGTGGCGAAGCCGGTCGCCGCGAGTGCCGCGTCGACCCGCTTGCCCAGCCCGACCGTGCCGCTGCCGTTCGCCACCTGCACCCGGATGGTGTCCGGGGCCACCTCCACCGGCAGCGGCGTCTGCGCCGGGTCGCGGTGCGGCCGGTCCCCGGCCAGCGGCTTGTCGTCGCGCAGCGCCCCGAACAGCTCGCCGGCCTTCGCCGGGTCCCACTTCAGGGTCGAGCCGATGCCCTTGACCTGGAAGTTCAGCTGCCCGATGGGGACGGTGGCGAACTCCGACGAGGAGGGGGAGAACTCCCGCATCGCGCGGCCGAGGTCGAGCAGCTCGTCGGTGCCGAAGCCCTCGTCGGCGCGGACCGAGCCGAGCACCGCCCGGGTGACGTCCCGGAACCGCATCGGGTTCAGCAGCACCCCGGAGGAGGTCGTCTTCTCCAGCAGCGCGGCCAGGAACCGCTGCTGCCGCTTCATCCGGCCCAGGTCGCTGGCGCCGTCGATGTGCCGGGCGCGCACGTACTGCAGCGCCTGCCCGCCCAGCAGGGTGTGGGTGCCGGGCCCGAGGTCGAGCCCGGTGTACGTGTCCTTCAGTGGTGTCGGCGTGCACACCTTGACCCCGCCGAGCACGTCGACGGTCTTCATGAAGCTGGTGAAGTCGACCTCCAGATAGTGGTCGATCTTCAGGTGGGTCATGTTCTCGACCGTGCGGATGGTCAGCTGGGGGCCGCCCTCGGCGTAGGCCGCGTTGAGCTTGACCGGGTGCGGGCCGTGCCGCTGCCCCGAGTTCGTGTCGACGTGCGCGGGCATCTCGGCGTAGGAGTCCCGCGGCAGGCTCACCACGGTGGCCCGTTCCCGGTCCTCCGAGATGTGCACGATCATCATCGTGTCGGTGCAGTGGCAGGGCTGCCCGCCCAGCCGGTACGCGCGCCGGTCCTGCTCGCTGATCTTGTCGCGGCCGTCGGTGCCGACCAGCAGCAGGTTCATGCCGTGGCCGGCCCGGGGCCGGTTCTTCATGTCCTTGAAGGCGTCGATCCGGGCGATCCCCGCGTCCAGGCTGGCGACGACCGCGTGCCCGATCCCGGCGGAGGCGAGTACCACGACCGACAGCGTGGTGACCGCCCGCATGGCCCAGCGGGGCCGCCGCGGCGGCCGGACGGACCGTACCGGCCGCTCGGGCGGACGCGGCACACGGCGGGGCGGCTGGCGGCGTTGCGGAGGCGCGGGGGACCGAGGCGGGCTGGGCAAGGAGGACACCTCCGGACGAGGCCGTACGTGGGATCCGTGAGCACAGTAGGCCGATACGATCTCCAGCCCGCGTCGCCGGGCCCGGCGGCGCGCATCCGTGTCCCCCGTTCGCGGTAACGTGAGGCCCCTATGAACGCCAAGCCCGACGTGCGGCTCCCCGCCGTGTCAGTGATCATGCCCGTCCTCAACGAGGAGCGGCATCTGCGCGGGGCCGTCCAAGCGATCCTCGCGCAGGAGTACGCCGGCGAGATGGAGGTCGTGATCGCCCTCGGTCCGTCCACGGACCGCACGGACGAGATCGCCGCCGAGCTGGTCGCCGAAGACCCGCGCGTGCACACCGTCCCGAACCCGACCGGCCGCACGCCCGCGGCGCTGAACGCGGCGATCAAGGCCTCCCGGCATCCGATCGTGGTCCGCGTCGACGGCCACGGCATGCTCTCGCCGAACTACATCGCGACCGCGGTCCGCCTGCTGGAGGAGACCGGCGCGCAGAACGTCGGCGGCATCATGCACGCCGAGGGCGAGAACGACTGGGAGCACGCGGTGGCCGCCGCGATGACCTCGAAGATCGGCGTCGGCAACGCGGCCTTCCACACCGGCGGCCAGGCCGGCCCCGCCGAGACGGTCTACCTCGGTGTGTTCCGCCGCGAGGCGCTGGAGCAGCAGGGCGGCTACAACGAGGAGTTCATCCGCGCCCAGGACTGGGAGCTGAACTTCCGGATCCGCGAGGCGGGCGGGCTCATCTGGTTCTCGCCCGAGCTGAGGGTGTCGTACCGGCCGCGGCCGTCGGTGCGGGCGCTGGCCAAGCAGTACAAGGACTACGGCCGCTGGCGGCACGTCGTCGCCCGCTACCACTCCGGCTCCATCAACCTGCGCTACCTCGCCCCGCCGGTGGCGGTGTGCGCGATGGCGGCGGGTCTGGTCGTCGGCGCGGTGCTGACCCCGTGGGGCCTCGTGATCCCCGGCGGCTACCTGGCCGCGATCGTCGCGGGCTCCCTCCCGGCCGGCAGGGGGCTGCCTGCGAAGGCCCGGCTGCAGATCCCGGTGGCCCTCGCCACCATGCACATGTCCTGGGGCTGGGGCTTTCTGACCAGCCCGAAGTCCCTGGCGAAGAAGGTCATCGCCTCCCGGCGGCCCGCGGTCCTCGACACCGTCTGACACGCCCGCGAAGGGCCCCTCCCGGCTGGGGAGGGGCCCTTTGCGCTGCGCCGGTCCGTCAGTGCCACTGGTAGGGCTTGTACACGTCCATGCAGGTCGGCTTGTCCGAGGCGTTGGCGGCGTCGGTGCCCTCGGGCAGGTCGCCGGCCTTCGGGGCGGACTCCTTGGGGTAGGCGGTCCCGGTGCGCCAGTCCGCGCCGACGACGACCGTGACCCCCGACACGTCGGTGGACTTCTGCACCTGGCTCATCGGGATGCCCAGCGCCTTGGCCACCGCCTGGGCGTCGCCCTCCAGGTCCGCGCTCGGATACCGCACGACCGTCTTGTCCTGGGACAGGCTCCCCGAGGTGTCGGCCTGCGCCCGGGCGTAGCCCTTCTGCACGAGCACCTGGCCGATCGCCGACGCCCGCTGCGGGACCGCGGCCTCGGCGGAGGTCCGGGTGGCGTTCTGCACCAGCACGCCGAGCCGGGCCGCGTCGAGCGAGGGGGTCTTGGCCGGCTTGTCCTTGCCCTTGCCCTTCTTGGCGTCGGACTTCCCGCCGTTCTTGTCGAACGGCACGTCGTCCTGGAGCATCTGCCACACCTTGTCGGCCTTGGCCTTGTCCGGGACGACGTGGTTGTCCGGGTCGTTCGGGTCCGGGACGTTGGGCATCGTCACACTGGTGATGCGGTCGGTCGGCACCGACTTCATCTCCATGCCGAGGTCGTACAGCTTCTTGACCGTGCCGATCTCCTCGGAGACCTTCAGGGACTTGGTGGCCGCCTCGGCCAGGTCCATCAGCCGGCCGGTGTCGGTGAACACGTTCTGCTGCTTCAGCGTGCGGATCATCGAGTTCAGGTACATGTGCTGGGCGCGGGCCCGCATCAGGTCGCTGCCCCAGGCGTGCCGGGTGCGCAGCCACTGCAGGGCCTGCTCGCCCTTCACCTTGTGCGATCCCCTGGTGAGCTTCAGGCCGGAGCCGCCGCGCTGGCTGGGGGTCGAGTGGTCCCAGACGTTCTGGTTCACACAGACCTCGACACCGCCGATCGCGTCCGCCATGCGCACCACGCCCGCGAAGTCGATCGTCATCCAGTGGTCTATGTAGACCCCGGTGAGCTCCTCCCAGGTGAGCAGCGTGCAGCCGGCTCCGCCGCGGGCCAGGGTGACGTTGATGATGTCGTCCGTCGGCGGGTAGTCCTTGCCGTCCGGGTCCTTGCACTCGGGGATGTGCACCCGGGTGTCCCGCGGGATGCTGACCATGGAGGCGCTCTTGCGGTCCGCCGAGAGGTGGATGAGCATCTGCACGTCCGCGAGGGGCGGGTCGCCGACGTGGTCCCGACTGCCGCCGAGCTTCAGGTTCTCCTTGGAGTTCCGGCTGTCGGAGCCGATCAGGAGGATGTTCAGCGGGGTCTGGCCGGCCGCGTTGGGGGCGGTCCGGTGCGCCTTGGAGTCGTCGCCGTTGGCGCGCCGGCCCTTCTGGATGTTGCCGTTGAGATGCTGGTAGTACAGATATCCGGCGCCCGCCGTGCCGAGTATCACCACCGCCAGCACGGTCGCCGACCAGCGCAGCACGCGGCGTCTGCGCCGTCGCCGGTCGGTCTGCGGACCGCCGGCCCGCCGGCGGCCGCCGTGCCGCCCGGAACGCGCCGGGGCGTCCGTGGTTTTCGACGCGAGCGACATCGTGTCCTCGACCGCCGGAGCCTCCCCGCGCACCTCGCTCTGCGCCAAACTCCCTGCCCTCCCCACCCTTGCGCCAAGCAACGGGCCCGTCCCGCGTCCGGTTAGACGCTTGACGGGCCCATAGGGTTACCTACCCGGCGCACTTCACCTTGTCTGCCGTGGACTTGTCGACGTCCGGCGCCTTCGTCGGCGTCGTGAGGGGCACACCCGCCCCCTTGAAGTCCTTGCCCAGGGTCAGCGTCATCGCCGGCAGCCCCTGGGAGTTGGTCACGCTCTTGCCCGGCTTCATGGCGGCCCCGGACAGCCCCAGGATCGCGGCCAGCCGGCGTGCCTGGGCCGCCTGGTCGGGCGCGTACTCCAGCGTGGTCCGGCTCAGCACGGCGGGCGCGTTGCCGGAGTTCTCCGACTTGGTCACGCCCTCGTCGTTCTGCAGCCAGTTGAGCACCCCCTGGGCGCTGCCGGACGCGGCCCCGCCGTTCATGATGCGCACCCGCACCTCGGAGGCGGGCGCCTTGCTGCCCTTGAGCCGGGCGGCCTGGGCGTCCTTCGCCGCCTTCTGCCTCTTCTTCACGTCGGTGAAGGAGACGTCGTTGCGGATGGCCTCGAAGACCGCCGGGGCCTTCGACTCGTTGAGGACGACCGTGGACTTGACCTTCTCGGCCGGGTTGTCCACGACCGGCACCGTGGTGAAGGTGAGGTTCTTCGGGTTGAGCTTGCCCAGCTCCAGACCCAGGTCCTTCAGCTTGCCGATGCTGTCCAGCTTGTCGTCGACGGTCAGTGCCTTGGTGCCCGCCTCCGCCAGCTTCAGCATCTTCGTCGGACTGGTGAGCGTGGCGTTGCCCTTCAGCTTGCGCATCAGCGCACCGAGGAACTGCTGCTGGAGCCCGATGCGGCTCAGGTCGCCGCCGAAGCCGACGGAGTGCCGGGTGCGCACGAACGCCAGCGCCTGCTCGCCGGAGATCTTGTGGGTGCCCTTGCTCAGCTTCAGGTGGGAGTCCGGGTCGTCGATGTCCTTGGCCAGGCACACGTCGACGCCGTCGACCGCCTCGGTCAGCGTCTTGACCGCGTTGAAGTCCGCCACCATGAAGTCGTCCGGCTTGATCCCGGTCAGCTCGGTCACCGTGCGCATGGTGCAGCTCGGCGTACGGTCGTCCTGCCCGAGGCTGGTGTTGAAGCGGACGCCCTCGGAGCCCGGGATGACCTTCCGGCTGCCGTCCTCCTGCTGGGTCGGGCAGTCCGGGATGTCCACGATCAGGTCGCGCGGGATGCTCAGCGCGGTCGCGTTGGACCGGTCCTTGGAGACGTGCAGCAGGATCGTGGTGTCGGCGTGGCCGACGCTGCCGGAGTCGCCGTAGCCCTCGTTGCCCTTGCCGGTGCGCTTGTCGGTGCCGATCAGCAGGATGTTGATCGCCTCGTCCTTGCTGAAGCCACCGGTGCCGGCGCCGTCGTCGGACACCGAGGTGATGTTGTCGTTGAGGTGCTTGATGTAGAGGTAGCCGGCGGCCGTCACGGCGACCAGCACGAAGGCCATGGACCCGCCGGTCCACAGCAGCACCTTCTTCGCCGTCGACTTCTTCTTCACCGGCCGCCGGGCGGCGCGCCGCCCCTGCGGTGCCTCCGGTTCGGCGCTCCGGCGCCGGGCCGAGCGCGGCGCCGGCACATCGGTGCCCCGCTCCCGGGGCTGCTGCCGGTTCTGCCCGGCCGGCTGCCGGGTACGGCCGGGCGCCGCACCGCCCCCGTCCCCGGAGGACGGTCTGCGCGGTCCGGGAACCGGCGGCTGCGCTGCGGAAGGGCTCAGTCGCAGTTCGTATTCGCCGGTGTTCGGATTGAGTACCCACTGGTCTGCGGGGTCGATGTTGTCCGCCCGCCCACGGCCTTGCGCGTCCACGGTTGTCCGAATCCTCCGTCGGGGCCACGCGGCGCCTTCCCCCTCCAAGGCGCTCGGGTCTCGGTGAAACAGTGCACGGCCCCGACAAAGCCCGTCGGACCTCGCGGCCAGGTGCACCGGATCGCTCACACTATCCGCCCAGTTCAGCGTCGAGCGACGCCGGTGACAAATTCCACCTGCCTACAACCGGGCAATCCCCCTCATTTTCTGAACGTTCTTACCCAGCGCCTTACTCACAGGTCTGTTCGGCCGCGGTGTTCCCGCGAAACGTCGGCGCGGGCGAGGGGCCGTCCGGCCCGCCCGACCCTGTGTCCCGCCCGGGAACATCCTGTGAACTCTCCTGGGTCACCACCACCGGCTGGTCGGCCCGCAGCCGCGCGAACAGCTTCTCGGCCTCCGGCTCCACGAGTTGATCACGGTTGGCGTCGTAGACGTACGACTCCCTCGGCACCGTCAGGAACTGCACCCGTTCCGTGGGGATGTCACGCAGCCCGCGCACCAACTGGTACAAGCCACGCAGACTGGCCAGTTCCGGGTCGGTGGTCAGCGAGGAGGTCGCCGCGTCCAGCACCGGATACAGCTTCACGGGGTTCAGCAGCACGTCGCTGCTCTGCACCTTGTTGACGAGCGCGCCGAGGAACCGCTGCTGGCGTTCCATCCGCTCGGTGTCGCTGCCGTCGCCGAGCGACTTGCGGGCCCGGACGAACCCGAGCGCCTGCTCCCCGTCGAGCGTGACCTTCCCCGCGGGCAGTGTCAGCTGCGCCGCCTCGTCGTCGACGGGTTCCTTCAGGCACACCTCCACCCCGTCGACGGCGTCCACCATCTCCATGAACCCGCTGAAGTCCACGACCATGTGGTGGTCGACGCGGATGCCGGTCAGCTTCTCGACGGTCCGGATCGTGCACGCCGAACCGCCCACCTGGAAGGCGTGGTTGAACATCGCGAACACGGGGTCGCTGCGCCTGCCGTCCTCCTGCCGGCAGTCCGGGATGTCCACCATCAGGTCCCGGGGCAGCGAGACGGCGGTGGCGCTGCGCCGGTCGGCGGCCAGGTGGAGCAGGATCGTGGTGTCCGACCGCTCGCTGCCGAGGTCCCTGCCGTACTTGCGGTTGCCTTCCCCGGCCCGCGTGTCGGACCCGATCAGCAGGATGTTCTGGGCGTCCCGGACCAGCGCGGTGGGCCGCTCCCGCTCGTACCGGGCGAGTTCGGCGGCAGCGGCGTCGTCGGCGGTGATGTTGGCGCTCAGCTTGGCGTAGACGGCCCAGCCGGCCCCGGTGGCCGCCGTGACCAGGACGGCCGCCCCCAGCGCGGAACCACACACCCAGCGCCGGCGCCGCCGTCGTATCAGCCCGTCCCCGGTGGCCGAGGCTCCCGACCCGGGACCGGGACCGAGGGGCTCGCCTGCGGTGTCGGTCACCATGGCGCCACCCCCTCACGGCCTACGAGCGTCGCGTCCTGCACTTACGACGATGGCGGGGGAGGGGGCCGGAAGCGCCCTGTACTACTCCGATCGGGGGAACGGCGAGGCCTCGGGGGCTGGGCCGCCGCGCCTCCCGCGCCCCCGCGGTCTCACCGCCTTACTGCCGTCACCCGCTCGCTCTCGACCCGCTTGGCGAGAGCGTCCTCGTCCAGCCGCTCCAGGCTCCGGCACAGCACCACGGACCCCCCGACGGCCAGCGGCGAGAACAGTCCCGCGCTCAGCCCCTCCCAGGTGTCGTACGGCAGCCCCGACAACAGCCTCGAACCAGGTCCCGTCAGCCCGAGCGCCCCCGCTTCGGAAGCGGCCCGCTCGACGACCTCCGCCCCGCTGAACTCGCGCCCCGCGACGATGAGCGCCGGCTCCTCGGGGTCCACCGGCGCGAACGGGGCGAACCGGTCGCCCTGTCCGGGTACTTCCACGGCGTAGTCGAGGAAGCCGACCGGAGGCTGCGGGAAACGCCCGCCCAACGGCCGCAGCGCCAGCGCCACCCGCTCGCCGGTGCAGGCGAGCGCCGCGTCGAGCGAGTCCGGCCCGCTCACCACCACGTCGGCCGCCGCCGGGTCCCCGCCGACGTCCGCGATCGCGCCCACCGAGGAACAGGCCAGCAGCCACACCGCCGTCTGCCAGTGCGCGGGCAGCAGCAGCGCGACCCGGTCGCCGGGCCCGGCGGACAGGTCGCCCTGGAGCAGGTTGGCGGTCTTGGCCACCCAATTGGCGAAGGTGGCCACGGACAGTTCGACGCGTTCGCCCGTGGCGTCGTCGTAGAAGGTCACCAGCGGGCGGCCGGGGTCCGCGGCGTGCGCGGAAGTCAGCAGGTCGGCAGGGGTGCGATCGGTGGCGTTCACCCGGGACAGGGTACGCGCGGCCGGGCGGGCGCGCCGGGTGGTGGGGCCACCGGTTCGGCGGAACGCGTCCCGACACACCGTCAGTTTACCGATGGACATATATGTCTGACTATGTCCAAGATCATGCACATGCGTGGATTCCTCACTTCCTGTCCTGGCGTCTCCCCGCTCACCGCCTGCTCGATCGGCGTCACCTTCGCCGCCGTCGTCGCGCTCGCCCCGGCGCTGCCGGCGTCCGCCGCGACGGCACCGGCCCGGTCCGCCGTGCCCGGCAGCACCCGGTCGCTGCCGCTCGTCCCCCGCGCCCGGGAGCGCGTCCCGGGCGCCGCCCCGGAACAGGGGCTGTACCGCACCGGCCTCGCACGGTTCACGCTGCTCGGCGTCGTCTGGGACGACCCGGGCAGCGAACTGCACGGCCGGGTGCAGGTGCGCACCCGGTCCGCCGCGACGGGCGCGTGGTCCGGCTGGCAGGACGTCGTGACGCACACCGCCGACCACGGTGCCGACCCGGGTACGGCGGAGGGCTCCGTCCGGCGGCTGCGCGGGGCGACCGCGCCGCTGTGGGTGGGGGAGTCGGACGGTGTGGACGTGCGGGTGCGGGCGGAAGGGGCGGGGGGCGCGTCCGGGAAGCGGGCGGGAGGGCCGCGGTCGCCGCTGCCGTCGGGGCTGCGGCTGGAGCTGGTCGACCCGGGGAAGGACGGCGGGAGCGGGGCGGGCGCGGGGGAGGCGGGTGCCGCGGAGGCCGACGGAGCCGGCGAGGTGCTGGAGGCGCTGGAGGCCGAGGGGGTCAGGGTCAGGGAGTCGCGGGAGGGCCACGGGGCCGGGGACGCCGGCGAGCGGCTGCCGGGGAACCTGCCGGCCGACGACCCGCCCCCTACCGCCCTGGACACCGAGGCCGCGATCGCCGCGTCCGGCGCCAACGCCGACATCACCGCCTTCGGCGCCACCGTCGTCCCGGAACTGGACCGGAAGGCCACCGAGCAGGAACTGATCCGCCTCCAGGGCACCGCGCTCGACGACCCGTCGCGGGCGAAGCCGTACATCGGGCCGCGCCCGCGGATCGTCACGCGCCGGGGCTGGGGAGCGGACGAGTCACTGCGCGAGCGCGGGTTCGTCTACACGACGAAGGTCAAGGCGGCCTTCGTCCACCACACGGCTTCGGGCAACAACTACACCTGCGCACAGGCCCCGTCCGTCATCCGCAGTATCTACCGCTACCACGTCACGACCATGGGCTGGCGGGACATCGGCTACAACTTCCTCGTCGACAAGTGCGGAACGATCTACGAGGGCCGGGCCGGGGGCGTGGCCAAGGCGGTGCTCGGCGCGCACACCCTCGGGTTCAACATCAACAGCACGGGCATCGCCGTGATCGGCACGTACGGGTCGGCCAAGCCGTCGAGCGGCGTGGTGACGGCGGTCGCCCGGCTCACCGCGTGGAAGCTCGGGCTGTATGGGGCCAATCCGCGCGGAAAGACATATCTCACGTCGGGCGGTGGCAATCTCTACCCCAAGGGGAAGAACGTACGACTGAACGTGATCTCCGGCCACCGCGACGGATTCGCCACCGAGTGCCCCGGCGAGCGGCTCTACGCCGCGCTCGGCACGGCCCGCTCCAGGGCGGCGACGTACCAGGGGCGCTGAGGCCGGGGCGCGCGTTCTCCGCCGTCGGGGGGACGGGCGCCGGGACGGGTGGGGGAAACCGCACGCCGATTCAGGGGACACCGCGCGGCCATCGAAGGCGTCGTCGCACGGTCTGCATACACTGACCGGCCGAAACGAGTGTTGACGAGTAGTTCGGCCGGTCCCGGCAGGAAGCAGAGACGACAGGTGACAGAAGCGATCCTCCTGGTCGGGGGCAAAGGCACCCGGCTGCGACCGCTCACGGTGCACACGCCCAAGCCGATGGTCCCGGCCGCCGGGGTGCCGTTCCTCACCCACCAGCTGGCGCGGGCGCGCGCGGCGGGCGTCGAGCACATCGTCCTCGCGACCAGCTACCTGGCCGAGGTCTTCGAGCCGTACTTCGGCGACGGCTCCGCGCTGGGCCTGCACATCGAGTACGTGACGGAGGAGGAGCCGCTCGGCACGGGCGGGGCCATCCGCAACGTCGCCGACCGCCTGCACTCCGGGCCCGACGACCCGGTGCTGATCTTCAACGGCGACATCCTGACCGGCCTGGACATCGGGGCCCTGGTGGACACCCACGAGTCGACGGGCGCCGACGTGTCGCTCCACCTGACCAAGGTGACCGACCCGCGCGCGTACGGTCTGGTGCCCACGGACGAGACCGGGCGCGTCCTGGCCTTCCTGGAGAAGCCGCAGACGCCGGAGGAGATCGTCACCGACCAGATCAACGCGGGGGCGTACGTCTTCCGCCGCTCGCTCATCGACACGATCCCGGCCGGGCGGCCGGTCTCGGTGGAGCGGGAGACCTTCCCCGGGCTGCTGGCCGCCGGCGCGCACCTGCAGGGCATGGTCGACTCCACGTACTGGCTGGACCTCGGCACCCCGGCCGCGTTCGTCCGCGGCTCGGCCGACCTGGTCCTCGGCCGCGCGCCGTCCCCGGCCGTGCCCGGCCGGTGCGGCGACCGCCTCGTGCTGCCCACGGCCACGGTGGCGCCCAACGCCAAGCTGACGGGCGGCACGGTGGTGGGCGAGGGCGCGTTCGTGGCGGAGGGTGCGCGGATCTTCGGCTCCACCATCCTTCCGGGCGCCGTCATCGAGCCCGGCGCCGTCATCACCGACTCCCTCATCGGCACCCGCGCCCGCGTCGGCGAACGCTCCGTCCTCACCGGCACGGTCATCGGCGACGGCGCGATCATCGGCGCGGACAACGAGCTCCGCGAGGGAGTACGGGTGTGGTGCGACGCCCACATCCCGTCAGGCGCGGTCCGCTTCTCGTCGGACCAGTAGCGCCACCGAGACCGCGCCGGGTCCACGTCTCCTCGGGGCGGCGTACATGGGGGCTGCGCCCCCAGATCCCCATCGGCCCGGCCCCCACCCGCCGTCGCCACCCGCGGCCCGCCGGCGCTTCCTCGCGCAGTTCCCCGCGCCCCTGGGGCGTTGCCCAACCGGCGGCGGCCATCGTGCCGCCGTAGCTGCGGGCAGCGGCGTGGCTGGGCCGGCGTCCACTCCGCAGCGGCCGTCGGTGCCGCCGTAGCTGCGGGCGGTCGTGCGTCTGGGGCGGCGCCCGCCCGGCAGCGGTGGTCGCTACCGCGCAGCTGCGGGCAGTTGCGTGGCTGGGCCTGTGTCCACTCCGCAGCGGCCATCGTGCCGCCGTAGCTGCGGGCTGTCGTGCCGCTGGGGCGGCGCCCGTCCCAGAAGAAGCGGCACCCGGGCAGCGCCGGTGAGCGGTCCGGGTTCCCGCCGACGTGGGCCTGGCAGTGCCGGTGCGCGGTCCGACCGCTGGCCGACGTGGGGCGAGCAGATGGGCGACCCGACCCCGGCCCGGCCGAGGGTGTTTCAGAGCAAGCCGATGTCCACGCGGCGCATCTTCGGGGCGCGTCGGGCCGGTACCGCGCCGCTCAGCAGGATCAGCCGAGCCGCCCGGTGCCGCTGCCCGGCATACGGCTCCAGCAGCCGCAGCATCTCCGCGTCGTCCGCATCCCGGTCCCCCGCCAGCGCCCACCCCACGATGCCCGGCAGGTGCAGATCCCCGACGGTCACCGCGTCCGCCGCCCCATGACTGCGCTGCACCACTTCCGCCGACGTCCACGGCCCCACCCCCGGCACGACCTCCAGCCGCGCCCGAGCCTCGTCCGCCGGCATCCCCACCGCCTGCTCGAGCCGCGCAGCGACTCGCACGGCCCGCAGAACCGTGGACGCCCGCTTGTCGTCGACCCCGGCCCGGTGCCACTCCCAGGACGGAATCAGCGCCCAGGTCCGCGGCGCCGGCATCACCCACATCGGCCGCTCGCCCGCCCCGGCGGGCCCCGGCGCCGGCTCCCCGAACCGCCGTACGAGCCGCCGCCACGCCCGGTACGCCTCGTCGGTGGTGACCTTCTGCTCCAGCACGGACGGGATCAGCGACTCCAGCACCAGCCCGGTCCGGGTCAGCCGCAGTCCCGGCCGCCGGTGCCGCGCCAGCGCCACCACCCGGTGCCGCGGCACGAACGCGCCGGGATCGTCGGCGGCACCGAGCAGTTCCGGCAACCGCTCCAGCAGCCACTCGGCCCCCGGCCCCCACGCCTCACCGAGCACCTCACCGCCGTACGCCCGTACCCGCAGCGTGCCCGGCCCGGCGGGCGTACGGCAGGCGCGCCACACGGAGCCGTCCGCCGTGGCCCGGAACGTCGGGTCGGCGGGTCCGCGCCGCAGCGGCCCGAGGGTCAGCCCGAGGTCCAGCGGCCCGTCCGGCACCCACCGCCGTACCCGCGCGGGCACCGTCGCCTGCCGCGGTATCCCGGCAGCGGCCCCCGCGGGTACGCCGACGTGCCCGCCGCGCACGGTCGTGCGAGTGGGGCGCGGGGCGAAACGTCCTGCCACTGGTGAGGTCCTAGGGGTGCCGGGGCTGTCCTACGAGACTAGGCGGTGTCCGCGGTGTTTCACCGCACTTCGACGAAGGCCCCCGCGTCCCGCTCCGGCCGCGGTCTCGGATCCTCCGCCGGACGGCCGACCGCCACCGCGCCCATCGGGTCCCAGTCCGCCGGCAGCTCCAGCACCTCGCGCACCACGTCCCGGCAGAACATCGTGGACGACACCCAGGCCGAGCCCAGCTGCTCCCCGGCCAGCGCGACCAGCAGGTTCTGCACGCCCGCGCCCATGGCGACGACGAACATCTCCCGCTCGGCACCGTCCCGCCGGGCGTCCCCGTAGGTGTGCGCGCCGTCCATGACGAGGCACGGCACGATCAGGTACGGCGCGTTGCGCAGCACGTCACCGCGCCGGACCCGCTTGGCGACGGACTCCTCGCTCTTGCCGTCCCGGCGCAGGTCGGCGATCCAGGCGTCCCGCATCGCGTCCAGCAGCCGCACCCGCGCCCGGGCCGACTCCAGCAGCACGAACCGCCAGGGCGTGGTGTGGTGCGGAGCGGGCGCGGTGACCGCGGCGGCCACCGCGCGGCGGACCGCGCCGGGGTCCACGGGCTCGTCGGTGAACGCCCGCACGGTACGCCGCTGGGTGACGGCCTCCCGCACCGCCTCGGAGGTGCCGAGCCGGAACATGTCGTCCCGCGCGGTGCGCACCAGCGCCCGCGCGCCCTCGTCGCCGCCGCCGTCCTCGGAGGCGTCGGTGGCGGCGGTGGCGAGCACGTGGGGCAGTCCGCGCACCACGGCCACCGGCCGCCCCGCCGCCTTGCCCTTGACCAGGTCACCGGCGGCGGCCAGCTCGTCCGCCGTGGCGACGACGGTCGCGCTCAGCGGGTTGCCGTACGCGTCCGTGCCGCCGCGCAGATCGTCCAGCACGCGCACCCCGGCCGCGCCGATCGCCACGTCCGTGAGCCCCGCCCGCCAGGGCCGCCCGAAGGTGTCGGTGACGACGACGCCGACGTCGACGCCGAGGCTGTCGCGCAGCCCGGCCCGGATCGCGCGCGCGGAGGCGTCCGGATCCTCGGGCAGCAACAGCACCGTCCCGGCGGGGGTGTTGGAGGCGTCGACACCCGCCGCGGCCATGACCAGTCCCTGCCGGTTCTCCACGATGCGCAGCGCACCGCGCCGGGCCACGACCCGGACCGTCTCGGCGTCGATCGCGGCCTCCCGGTCGGCCGCCTGCACGACCCGCCCCTCGGCCTTGGAGACGATCTTGGAGGTGACGATCAGCACATCCCCGTCGGCCAGGCCCGGCTCGGTCGCGGCGATCAGCTTGGCGACGTCGTCGCCCGGCCGCACCTCGGGGATGCCGGACAGGGCCCAGACCCGGTACCCGGGCTGCTCGGCCGGCCCGGCGGACGCCGTCGCGCTCACGCCCCCCGCACCTCCTCGGCCAGCGCCAGCGCCTCCCGCACCATCTGGGCGGTCGCGTCCACGTCGGTCATCATCAGCGGTACGGACCGGCAGCGGATGCCGTCCGCCTCGATCCGCTCGACCGCGCCCGCGTCGACGGTGTCGACCAGCCAGCCGTCCAGCAGCCCCGAACCGTAGTGCTCGGCGACCGCGGCGGCCGTGGACTCGACGCCGACCGCGGCGAGCACCTTGTCGGCCATGCCGCGCACCGGCGCGTCCCCGATGATCGGGGAGAGGCCGATCACCGGTACGCCCGCCTCGGCGATGGCCTCGCGGATGCCGGGCACGGCGAGGATCGTGCCGATGGACACGACCGGGTTGGACGGCGGGAAGAGGATGACGTCCGCCTCCGCGATGGCCTCCAGCACGCCCGGCGCCGGCTTGGCCTGCTCGGCGCCGACCGGGACGACCGCCTCGGCCGGGACCGAGGCGCGCAGCTTCACCCAGTACTCCTGGAAGTGGATCGCCTTGCGCTCACCCTCCAGCACGACGGCCACATGCGTCTCGACGCGGTCGTCGGTCATCGGGATGAGCCGCACGCCCGGCTTCCAGCGGTCGCACAGTGCCTCGGTGACCGCGCTCAGCGGATAGCCGGCGCCCAGCATCTGCGTCCGGACGATGTGCGTGGCGAAGTCCCGGTCGCCCAGCCCGAACCACTCCGGGCCGACGCCGTACGCCGCCAGTTCCTCCTTGAGGTGGAAGGTCTCGTCGGACCGCCCCCAGCCCTGCTCCTCGTTGATGCCGCCGCCGAGCGTGTACATCACCGTGTCCAGGTCCGGGCAGACCTTCAGCCCGAAGAGGTGGATGTCGTCGCCGGTGTTGCCGATGACGGTGATGTCCGCGTCCGGCACGGCCTGCTTCAGACCGCGCAGGAAACGGGCACCGCCGATGCCGCCTGCCAGAACCACAATGCGCATGGGAGCAAGTCTGGCAGGCCGGTCCGACAACGCGTCAGGCAGTCACCGCGCCCGGCTCGGTCCGCGCCTCGCAGTGCGGGGAGGTGTGCATCGGCATCTGGGTCAGGCCGGGGTGGTACACGTGCAGGCTGACCGCCGGCTCCAGCGCGTCGTTGACGACCTCGTGGACGTACCCCGGCGCGAACACCCGCTGGGAACCCGCCGCCAGCGCGCGCGTGCCGCGCTCGGTGCGCTCGGTGAGCGTGCCCTCCAGGACGGTGAGCACGCCGGACGAGGGTCCGTGGTCGTGCGGCCCGCTGCCCTGTCCCGGCACCCAGGACAGCAGCCACACCTCGTAGCCGGGGCCGGTGCGCAGCCGGTGGTACCAGCGGGTGGTGGCGTCGTACCGGACGAGGTGGGCCCACTGGGCGCGGTCGGCGGCGATCGAGCGGGCGAGCCCCACGAACTCGGCGACCGTGGCCGGGTGCTCGCGCGGCGGCTGGAGCAGGTGCGGTACCTCGAGGAGGTCGCCGGCGATCTGGAGGTCGTTGTCGCTGTTCATCTGGGTGCGCTGGTCCTCGGCGGAAGTGTGGGGGGCTGATGCTGGGGTGACGCCTGCGGTCCGCCCGGGTCACGGGCGGGCGGGATGCCCTGGATGAGGGATCACTGAACGGGAGACGCGACCGAGCCGGGATGGACTCGGGAACAGCCGGAGCGGGCTCGGCTCAACAGCTGGGACAGCAACAACAGCTACAGCGCGCGCGGGCGGCACCGAGGGACCCGGCGGTGCGGGTCGAGGTGAGCGCCAAGTTCGCGAGCATGCCCACTAGGACACCGGTTCACACCCGCACTGTCAACTCGGGGACCGGTATGTGGGACATGTTTCACCTCATCCGGTTCATCTGTGCGGTGAAAGGTTTGCTCACCGGGAGGTCGGGACACATGGGGCACATCCGAGCGCTCGAGCCTCGCGGAACGCGATCGAACACGGAGACGTCCTTCTCCGTACAGAGTTCTGTACGGGGGTTCGGCCGCTCCCGCGGGCCCAGCTGCGTGTCAAGGTATATGGCGATTTGAACACTTTCCGCACGGCCTTGGTTCCGCAGAGTGAATAACGGGCCCAATAGCAGATCTCGGCTTGACTCGCCCGGAGCAGCACACTTGTAATTTCACTCGTGTCGTTCAGCCGAAATCGGTAACGGCTACGCACGGGGACGCGAAAGACAGACGAGGGGCGCACATGACCGAGCTGGTGCAGCAACTGCTGGTCGACGACGCGGACGAGGAACTCGGCTGGCAGGAGCGCGCGCTGTGCGCCCAGACCGACCCCGAGTCCTTCTTCCCCGAGAAGGGCGGCTCCACCAGAGAGGCCAAGAAGGTCTGCCTCGCCTGCGAGGTCCGCTCCGAATGCCTCGAGTACGCCCTCGCCAACGACGAGCGCTTCGGCATCTGGGGCGGGCTGTCCGAGCGTGAACGCCGCCGCTTGAAGAAGGCCGCGGTGTGACCGCACGTACGGCCGCACACGTCACGAACGGCCCGTCGCCCGTGGGTTGTCCACAGGGGGCGGGCCGTCGTCATGGCCAGCCGATAGTGTGGTCGCTCGTCCGAGACGCCCCGCTGTCCCCTCGTCCCCGAGAAGACGCGGGCGTCCACCGCAGTCCATCGAACCGGGGCCCGCACCTCGATGTCCGTGCACAGCCATACGGCCGCCCGAACCGGCGCCGCCACCGCTGGGTTTGACCCGACCCGTCCGCCCGAGTTCCCGCGTCATGTGGTGACCGCGGTCCTCGTCTCCCACGACGGCGCCCGCTGGCTGCCCGACGCGCTCGCCGGGCTGCTCGGCCAGGAGCGTCCCGTCCAGTACGCGGTGGCCGCCGACACCGGCAGCGCGGACGACTCCGCCCGGCTGCTCACCGACGCCCTCGGCGACGCCCAGGTGCTGCACCTCGCCCGCCGCACCGGCTTCGGCCAGGCCGTGGAGGAGGCGAGCCGCACCGCACCCGTCCTCACCCCCGAGGACCTGCCGTACCTCAAGCGCCCCAGCGGCTGGGACCCGGTCACGCGCTCGTGGCGCGACGACGCCTACGACCTGCCCGAACTGCCGCACGGCGAGCCCGTCCACTGGCTGTGGCTGCTGCACGACGACTGCGCGCCCGAACCCGACGCCCTCGCCCAGCTGCTGCGGGTCGTCGACAACGAACTCGAACTCGGCCGCGACGACGTCGCGGTCGTCGGCCCCAAGCTGCGCGGCTGGTACGACCGCCGCCAGCTGCTGGAGGTCGGCGTTTCCATCGCCAACTCCGGCCGCCGCTGGACCGGCCTGGACCGCCGCGAACAGGACCAGGGCCAGCACGACCACGTCCGCACCGTGCTGTCCGTGTCCACCGCCGGCATGCTCGTCCGCCGCGACGTCTTCGAACAGCTCGGCGGCTTCGACCGCCGGCTGCCCCTCATGCGCGACGACGTCGACCTGTGCTGGCGCGCCCACACCGCCGGCCACCGCGTCCTGATCGCCCCCGACGCGGTCGTCCGGCACGCCGAGGCCGCCTCCCGCGAGCGCCGCACGGTCGACTGCGCCGGCCGCACCACCGCCTCCCCGCACAAGGTCGACAAGGCCGGCGCCGTCTACACCCTGCTCGTCAACACCCGTACGGCCGCGCTGCCCTGGGTGCTGCTGCGGCTCGTCCTCGGCACCGTCCTGCGCACCCTCGCCTACCTCGTCGGCAAGGTCCCCGGCCAGGCCGTCGACGAGATCCGCGGCCTGCTGAGCACCCTGCTGCGGCCCGAGCGGATCCTCGCCGCCCGGCGCCGCCGCGGCCCCGCCCGGATCGACAAGGGCGAACTGCGCCAGCTCTTCCCGCCGCCCGGCGCCACCGTCCGGGCCACCGTCGAACAGATCGCGGGCAGCTTCACCAGCGGCACCGACGCCGACACCTCCTCGGCCGGCCGGCACGGCGGCGCCGTGGAGTCCGGGCCCGGCGGCGACGACGCCGAGTTCCTCGAGGTCGAGCAGTTCGCCCGGCTCAAGCGCATCGCCCGCCGGCCCGGCCCGGTGCTCTTCCTCGCGCTGCTGCTCATCTCCTTCGTCGCCTGCCGCGCCCTGCTCGGCGGCGGCGCCCTCGCCGGCGGCGCCCTGCTGCCCGCCCCGGCCGGCGCCGGCGACCTGTGGTCCCGCTACCTGGACGCCTGGCACCCGGTGGGCGCCGGCGGCACCCCGTCCGCACCGCCCTACCTGGCGATCGTCGCGACCCTCGCCTCGATCCTGTTCGGCTCCACCGGACTCGCCGTCACCGTCCTGCTGGTCGGCTCGGTGCCGCTCGCCGGATGCACCGCCTACTTCGCCTCCCGGCCCCTGGTCACCTCCCGGCTGCTGCGCGCGTGGGCGGCCATCGCCTACGCCTTCCTGCCCGCCACCACCGGCGCCCTGGCCGGCGGCCGCATCGGCACCGCCGTCCTCGCCGTGCTGCTGCCGCTCATCGCGCGCGCGGGCGTCGCCGCGAGCGGCCTGGCCCACCGCGGCGGCACGCGCGGCAGCTGGCGCGCCACCTGGGCGTACGCGCTGCTGCTGACCATCACCACCGCCTTCACCCCGATCGTCTGGCCCATCGCGCTGGTCCTCGGCCTCGGCGTGCTGGTGCTGCGCCGCGGCGACCTCGTCGCCCACGGCCTGCGCTTCCTCGTCCAGCTCGGCACCCCGCTGCTCATCCTGGCCCCCTGGTCGCTGACCCTCCTGCCGACCGGCTTCTTCCAGGAGGCCGGCCTGGAGTACGGTCCCTCGGCCGCCTCCGCCCTCGACCTGCTCGGCGCCGCCCCCGGCGGCCCCGGCACCGTGGACGGCCTGATGCTGATCGGCATCGTGCTCGCCGCACTCGCGGCCCTGCTCCGCTCCGAGCGGCAGCTCGGCATCCGCACCGCGTGGGCCGCCGCCCTGGTCGGCCTCGTCTTCGCGGTCCTGTCCAACAAGTCCGCCTGGGCCGGACCGGCCACCCTCGTCTACGGCCTCGCCCTGCTGGCCGCCGCCGCCCTCGGCGCCGACGGCGCACGCGCGCGCGTGGCCGAGCAGAGCTTCGGCTGGCGCCAGCCCGTCGCCGCCCTGATCGCCTTCGCCTCGGCCGCCGGCCCGCTGCTCGTCGCCGCCGGCTGGATGATCGGCGGGGCCGACGGCCCCCTGGAGCGCCGCGACCCCGCCCAGGTGCCCGCGTTCGTCGCCGAGGACTCCTCCGGCGGCGACCAGGCCCGCACCCTGGTCCTGGACAGCGAATCCGCCGCGCGCGTGCGCTACACCCTGGTCCGCGGCTCCGGCGCCCGCATGGGCGACGCCGAAATCGCCGCCGCGGACGGGGAGAACGCCCGACTGGACAAGGTCGTCGCCAACCTCGTCGCCGGCTCGGGCGCCGACCAGGCCGACGAACTCGGCGGCTTCGCCGTGCGCTACGTCCTCGTCCACAAGGGCGCGCCCCGCGACATCACCCGGATCCTCGACGCCACCCCCGGCCTGTCCCGGCTCAGCCAGCAGAACGGCAACGCCCTGTGGCGCGTCGACCAGGACGTCGCCCGCGCGGCCATCGTGCCCGCCTCCGGCTCGGGCAGGGCCCAGCCCGTCACCGCGGGACCGGTCGAGATCCACACCACCGTCCCCGCCGGCTCCGGCAGCCGCGTCCTGCGTCTCGCCGACAGTGCCGCCGACGGCTGGACGGCCACCCTCGACGGCACACCGCTCACCCGCACCACCGTCGACGGCTGGGCCCAGGGCTTCCGACTGCCCTCCGCCGGAGGCAGGCTGGACGTCACCTACGACGCCCCGATCGCCCACAGCGCCTGGCTCTGGGCGCAGGGCGCGCTCGCCGTCGTCCTGGTCGTCCTCGCCCTGCCCGGCCGCCGCCGCGACGTCGACGACGACCTGCCCGAGGAGCAGCCCCTGCCCGCCCAGGCCACCGCCGGCGAGGGCCGCCGCGCCCGCCGTCTGCGCGCGCAGGCCGAGGAGGCCGCCGCCGAGGACGCCTCCGCCGAGGACGCCTCCGCCGGGGGTCTCCCCGCCGCACCTCCGCAGCCCCCGGCCGCCGTACCGCACCAGCAGGCGTACGACGAGTGGGACCCGGCCACCTACGGGGACTCCGGGAACTCCGGATACGCCGGGTACGGCGCGGACCCGTACCAGACCACGACCGGTTACGACCAGCAGGCGTACCAGCAGCCCGACCCCTACCAGACGGCTCCCTACGACCCGTACGCCTACAACGGCACCGCCGACCAGATGCCGTACGACCCGACGGCCTACCAGCAGCAGGGCTACGACCCGGCGTACGACCCCGCCCAGCAGGGCTACGACCCGGCCCAGCACCCCCACGGCACCGGCAGCCAGCGCCCCGACGGGAGCCAGCAGTGAACCGCACCACCCTGTCCCTGATCGCCGGTACGACCGCGCTGGCCGCCGTCACCGCATTCGCCGCGTTCGACCCGCCGGCCGCGTCCGGTGCGGCCGCCCCCGGGGCAGCCGCCCAACTCCCCGTGGAGCGCACCGGTCTGCTGTGCCCGGCGCCGAGCATGTCGGACATCGCCGACACGGCGTACACGTCGTTCACGCCCGTCACCAAGGGCGCCGCCGGCAGCGGTACGGCGCAACTCCAGCCGGCCACCGGGCAGTCGGCGGACGGCACGGCAGGCGGCAAGGGCGGCAAGGGCGCCGGGAAGAAGGCCGACGAGCCGGTACTCGCCCCGAAGGCACCGGGCACGCCGGCCACCGGCGAGACCTCCGGCGCCGAGACGCCCGCGCTGATCGGCACCGCGGACGGCAGGTTCGCGCCCGGCTGGACGGTCCAGGAGACCACCGAGGTCGCCGCCGGCACCGGGCGGGGCCTGCTGGGCGTCAACTGCACCGGAGCGGACACCGAGTTCTGGTTCCCCGGCGCCGGCACGGCCACCGGTCGCACCGACTACGTCCACTTGACCAACCCCGACGACTCCGCCGCCGTGGTCGACGTCGAGCTGTACGGCAAGGACGGCGCGATCAAGTCCCCGCTGGGCGAGAACCTCACGGTCAAGCCGCACGCGAGCGAGCCGATCCTGCTGTCCACGCTCACCGACGAGCGGCAGCCCGACGTGACCGTGCACGTCACCGTGCGCAGCGGCCGGGTCGGTGCGGCCGTGCAGGCCCTGGACGACAAGGCGGGCGGCGACTGGCTGGCCGCCGCCGACCCGGCGGGCAGCCTGGTCCTGCCCGGCATCCCGAAGGACGCCACCGACGTCCGCCTGATCGCGTTCACGCCCGGCGACGACGACGCCGACCTGAAGATCCGCCTGGCCTCGCCCGACGGCCTGATCACCCCGGCCGGGAACGAGACCGTGCACGTGAAGTCCGGCATGACGACGACGGTCGACCTCGGCGACGTCACGCGCGGCGAGGCCGGCTCCCTGGTCCTCACCCCCACCGACCGGACGGTCCCGGTCGTGGCGGCCCTCCAGGTCGTCCGGGGCAAGGGCGACAAGCGGGAAACGGCCTTCATCCCGGCCACCGCCGCCGTCGGCACGCGCGCGACCTCCGCCGACAACAGCGCCAAGGGCACGACGCTCGCCCTGACCGCCCCCGACGGCACGGCCACGGTCAAGGTCACCGCCTCCGCCGGCAGCGAGGGCGGCACCCCGGCGACCAAGACGTTCACGATCAAGTCCGGTACGACCCAGAACGTCGACGCCCCGGCGCCGGCCGGCCTGAAGGGCACGTACGCCCTCACGGTCGAACCTCTCTCCGGCGGCCCGGTCTACGCCTCCCGCACCCTCGCCGCCACCGAGGGAGGCGTGCCCGCCTTCACCATCCAGACCCTCCCGAACGACCACGGCACGGTCGCGGTCCCCCGGACGAAGGAGGACCTGTCGGTCCTGCAGAGGTAGGAACCCGCAGGCGGCACCCCGTGCCGCCTGCGCCGGAGGGAAGCGCGCCTAATCCTCCCCGTACCGGGGATCCACCGTCTCCGGCGTCAGCCCGAGCAGCTCCGCCACCTGCTCCACGACCACCTCGTGCACCAACGCGGCCCGCTCGTCCCGCCCCTTGGTCCGGATCTCCACCGGCCGCCGGTACACGACCACCCGCGCCCGCCGGCCGTCCCGCGCGGGGATGGTCCCGCCGAGCGGCACGGCGTCGTCCGTCCACGCCACCTGATCCCCCCGCCCCTCCAGCCGGGGCACCTCCCGGACCAGGAAGTCGATGTCGGCCAGCTGCGGCCACCGCCGCTCGAGACGCTCCACGGAGTCCTGCACGAGGTCCGCGAACACCTCGGCCCGGCTCGCGGCCAGCGGCACCTGCGGCGGGGCGATCGGCCCCCGCATGCCCCGCCCGTGGCGGTCACGGCGACGGGGCCCGGGGCCGGCGGCACGGGGCGGTACACGGTTGTCCATCACCGATGAAGCGTAGTCCCCGCACCCTCCGCACGTCCGGCTCCACGCGGCAACCGGCCCACACCCCCCATGTCGCAGGATGACCATTCCAGCCAAGGTCTGGCTCGTTTCCGTAGCTCTCCAAGACCACCGACTCAAGCCAATTGACGGTGTTTGTACCGACTCATGACCGGACACTGTCCCGCACGGCACCCGCCGCGAACCCGTCCGCGCAGGTCAACAGCCCCTGTCTGAAGGGGTATGTGGGGCGTCTCACAGCACGACACGGTGGAGTGACCTGGTGGAGAGTCGTCGCGGCCCGCTCAAGAGTGCGGTACCGTCCAACCTCGTGAGCCCTGTACGTCGCTGTTCGCGCACCGCCTGCGGCCGACCCGCCGTCGCGACGCTGACGTACGTCTACGCCGACTCGACCGCGGTCCTCGGCCCGCTCGCCACCTACGCCGAACCCCACTGCTACGACCTGTGCGCCGAGCACTCCGAGCGCCTCACCGCCCCGCGCGGCTGGGAGGTCGTACGACTCCTGGACGCCTCCGCGCCCGCGCGGCCCAGCGGAGACGACCTGGAAGCGCTTGCCAACGCCGTGCGCGAGGCGGCCCGCCCCCAGGAGCGCGCGGCCCAGGCGGGCGGCGGCGGTACCCGCGGCGCGGACCCCATGGAGGTCGCCCGCCGCGGCCACCTGAGGGTGCTGCGCTCCCCGGACAACTGAGCGCCCCGCCCGAGCACGCCACCCCACGCCACCCCCGTCGGTGTGACGGTCCGGCCCGTCCGGGCGTCACGGATGGGGGTTCACCGGGTGTCCATCCGGTGTCCGCACACCGCTCCCTTACCCCCGGCGGGTAGTTTGTGGGCACCCATAGGACTTCAGGAGGGTTGGCCGTGACTGCTGATCTGTCGCAGATCGTGAAGGCGTACGACGTGCGCGGAGTGGTCCCGGACCAGTGGGACGAGGCACTGGCCGGACTCTTCGGCGCCGCCTTCGCGGAGGTGACCGGAGCGGCGGCCGTCGTCGTCGGCCACGACATGCGGCCCTCGTCCCCCGGCCTCTCCCGCGCCTTCGCCCGCGGCGCGGCGGACCGCGGAGTGGACGTCACCGAGATCGGCCTGTGCTCCACGGACCAGCTGTACTACGCCTCCGGCGCGCTGGACCTGCCGGGCGCGATGTTCACGGCCTCCCACAACCCGGCCCAGTACAACGGCATCAAGCTGTGCCGCGCGGGCGCCGCCCCCGTCGGCCAGGACACGGGCCTCGCGCAGATCCGTGAGCTGGCCGAGCGCTGGCTGGCCGAGGGCGCCCCGGAACCCGTGGACCGGCCGGGAACCCTCTCCTCGCGCGAGACGTTGGAGGACTACGCGGCGCACCTGCGCTCCCTCGTCGACCTGACCTCCATCCGCCCCCTGAAGGTCGTGGTCGACGCCGGCAACGGCATGGGCGGGCACACGGTCCCCTCGGTCTTCGCCGGCCTGCCCCTGACCCTCGTCCCGATGTACTTCGAACTGGACGGCACCTTCCCCAACCACGAGGCCAACCCGCTCGACCCGGCCAACCTCGTGGACCTGCAGAAGCGGGTCCCGGCGGAGGGCGCCGACCTCGGCATCGCCTTCGACGGCGACGCCGACCGCTGCTTCGTCGTGGACGAGAAGGGCGACCCGGTCTCCCCGTCCGCGATCACCGCCCTGGTCGCCGCCCGCGAACTGGCCCGCAACGGCGGCAAGGGCACGGTCATCCACAACCTGATCACCTCCCGCACGGTCCCGGAGGTCGTCCGGGAGAACGGCGGCACCCCGGCCCGCACCCGGGTCGGTCACTCCTTCATCAAGGCCGAGATGGCCCGCACCGGCGCCATCTTCGGCGGCGAGCACTCGGCCCACTACTACTTCAAGGACTTCTGGAACGCCGACACGGGCATGCTGGCCGCCCTGCACGTCCTCGCGGCCCTCGGCGGCCAGGAGGCCCCGCTGTCCGCCCTGGTCGCCCAGTACGACCGCTACACCGGCTCCGGCGAGATCAACTCCACCGTCGCCGACCAGGCCGGCCGCCTGGCCGCGATCCGCGCCGCGTACGAGGGCCGCGCCGACGTCACCCTGGACGACCTCGACGGCCTCACGATCGCCGGGGCCGACTGGTGGTTCAACGTCCGCCCGTCCAACACCGAACCGCTCCTCCGCCTGAACGCCGAGGCCAAGGACGAGGTCACGATGGCGAAGATCCGTGACGAGGCACTGGCGATCATCAGGGGCTGAGCCGCCTGCCCATCAGCGGTACGCTGACCAGGCATATCCACAGACATCACACACACCCGCCCCCCGAAGGGACACCCCATGGCGCTCGAAGCCGGCCTCCTGGAGATCCTCGCCTGCCCGGCCTGCCACGCCCCCCTGAAGGAGCAGGACACCGAGCTGATCTGCACGGGACAGGACTGCGGTCTCGCCTACCCGGTCCGCGACGGCATCCCCGTCCTGCTGGTCGACGAGGCCCGCCGCCCCGAGTGACCAGGCCCCGCAGCTCGTAGGACCCCAGGATCCCCGGCGACCGGAGGCTGCCGCCCATGCTGGACGAATCGCTGCTCGACACCCCGGAAGGCCTCGCCGAGGCCGACCACCGCGGTCTGCTGCGCGGCGCGGCCGAGGCGGGCGCCCGCGTCCGCACCGCCGCCCGGCACGCCGCCGAGGCCGGCATCGGTGAGCTCAAGCCGGACGGCCGCCCCCGCGCGGTCCTCATCGCGGGCCCCGGCGCCGCCGCCACCCACACCGCCGACCTCCTCGGCACGCTGGCCGGTGCCGGCAGCCCCGTCGTCCGGCTGGCCCCCACCGGCGTCGCCCCGGCCGCGGGCGCCCTGCGCTGGGAGCTCCCGGGCTGGGCCGGTTCCGTGGACCTGCTGCTGATCGCCACCCCGGACGGCACCGAACCGAGCCTTTCCCTCCTCACCGACCAGGCCTACCGCCGCGGCTGCTCGGTCGTCGCCGTGGCCCCGTCGCACACTCCGCTCGCCGAGGCCGTCGCCGGCGCGCACGGCCTGTTCGTGCCCATGGCGACGGCACCGTACGACCAGGAGGAACCGCTCGCCGCGTCCTCCCCGGGCGTCTTCTGGGCGCTGCTGACCCCGCTGCTGGCGCTGCTGGACCGGATCGGCCTGATCGCCGCCCCGCCGGACGCCCTGGAGAAGGCCGCCGACCGCCTGGACCACATCGCCGAGCGCTGCGGACCCGCCATCGCGACCTACAGCAACCCCGCCAAGACCCTCGCCGCCGAACTGGCCGACGCCCTGCCCGTGGTGTGGACGGAGGGCGCCTCGGCCGGCCCGGCGGGCCGCCGGTTCGCCGCCGCCCTCGCCGAACTCGCCGGCCGCCCCGCCCTGGTCGCCGAACTGCCCGAGGCGCTCGCCGCGCACAACGCCCTGCTGGCCGGCCCGCTCGCCGCCAGCGCCGACCCGGACGACTTCTTCCGCGACCGCGTGGAGGAACCGCCCGCGCTGCACGCGCGCGTGGTGCTGCTGCGCGACCGCCCGATCGGCGGCCTCACCGCCGCCCCCGCCGCCCGTGACGTGGCCCTCAGCCACGACACGCCGATCAGCGAACTCGAACCGGAGGAGGGCGGCGAACTGGAGAACCTCGCGGAACTGATCGCCGTCACGGATTTCGCCGCCGTTTACCTGGCGCTCGCTTCGAGGGCCTGATCTGGCTCCTGGCCGACCGCCCGCGCCCGCCGACGGGACGACACGCCCCGCCGGCGGCGCGAGAAGAAGCGACAGCGCCGGCTGGGCAGCGCACGTACGGAGACAGAGAAGACACATGGACCGCCTCGACAACACCATCCGCCCCTACGCCTGGGGTTCCGCCACCGCCATCCCGCACCTCCTCGGCGTCGAGCCGACCGGCGAGCCCCAGGCGGAGATGTGGATGGGCGCGCACCCCGGCGCCCCCTCGCGCACCGCGCGCGGGACCCTCGTCGAGGTCATCGAGGCCGACCCGGAGCGGGAACTCGGCGCCCGCGCGGTCGCCAGGTTCGGCCCGCGCCTGCCGTTCCTGCTCAAGATCCTCGCCGCCGGCGCGCCCCTGTCCCTCCAGGTGCACCCCGACCTGAAGCAGGCCGAGGAGGGGTACGCCGACGAGGAGCGGCGCGGTATCCCGGTCGACGCCCCGCACCGCAACTACAAGGACGCCAACCACAAGCCCGAACTGGTCTGCGCGCTCACCGAGTTCGACGGCCTGTGCGGCTTCCGCGACCCGGTCGGGGCCGCCGACCTGCTCGACGGGCTCGGCGTCGACTCCCTCAAGCCGTACGTCGACCTGCTGCACGCCCACCCCGAGGACGCGGCCCTGCGCGAGGTGCTCACCGCGATCCTCAGCGCCGATCCGCAGGAGATGGCGCACACGGTCGCCGAGGCCACCGCCGCCTGCACCCGCCTCGGCGGCGCCTACGCCCCCTACGCCGACATCGCCCACCACTACCCGGGCGACCCCGGCGTCCTCGCGGCCATGCTGCTCAACCACGTCCGCCTCCAGCCCGGCGAGGCCCTGTTCCTCGGCGCCGGCATCCCGCACGCCTACCTGAACGGCCTGGGCGTCGAGATCATGGCCAACTCCGACAACGTCCTGCGCTGCGGCCTGACCCCGAAGCACGTTGACGTCCCCGAACTCCTGCGGATCGTCCGCTTCGAGCCGGCCGACCCGGGCGTGCTGCGCCCCGAGGCCTCCCCGGAGGGCGAGGAGGTCTACGAGACGCCGATCGACGAGTTCCGGCTCTCCCGGTACGTCCTGCCCGAGGGCGGCAGCGCCCACGACCTCACCCGGGACACCCCGCAGATCCTGCTCTGCACGGCCGGCACCGTCCGCGCGGGCGAACACGACCTGCACCCGGGCCAGTCGGTCTTCGTCCCGGCCGGCGAGCGGGCGGAGATCTCGGGCGCGGGCACGGTCTTCCGCGCCACTGTGATCGTATGACCAGGGCTGTGGACGGTCTGCGGATCATATGACCGGGGTTGTGGACACCTGACGCGGTGCTGCCCGGCCGGGCTGCAAGAATGGCCCACCGGCAAAGGCCGGGCAAAACCGGGCACACGCCTGGACGGAGCTACGAGGCGACAGAGGCGAAGGGACAACGCGAACACATGAGCGCGTCAGGCGGTACCAAGGCGATCGTGGCGGCACTCGGCGCCAATCTCGCGATCGCGGCATCGAAGTTCGTGGCGTTCGCGTTCAGCGGGTCCTCCTCGATGCTCGCCGAGGGCGTCCACTCCCTCGCCGACTCCGGCAACCAGTTCCTGCTGCTCGTCGGCGGCAAGAGGGCACAGCGCGAGGCCACCCCGCAGCACCCCTTCGGCTACGGGCGGGAGCGGTTCATCTACGCCTTCCTCGTGTCGATCGTGCTCTTCTCCATCGGCGGCATGTTCGCGATCTACGAGGGCTACGAGAAGATCCGCCACCCGCACGAGCTGGAGAACTGGTACTGGCCGGTCGGCGTCCTCGTCTTCGCGATCATCGCCGAGGGCTTCTCGTTCCGGACGGCCATAAAGGAGTCCAACGAACTGCGCGGCAAGCTCTCCTGGGCCCAGTTCATCCGCCGCGCCAAGGCGCCCGAGCTGCCCGTCGTCCTGCTGGAGGACTTCGGCGCGCTCATCGGTCTGGTCCTCGCCCTCGGCGGCGTCGGCCTGGCCCTGCTCACCGGCGACGGCGTCTGGGACGGCATCGGCACCGTCTGCATCGGTGTCCTGCTCGTCCTGATCGCCCTGGTCCTGGCCGCCGAGACCAAGTCGCTGCTGCTGGGCGAGGCCGCCGGCCTGGAAGACGTCAAGAAGATCGAGGCCGCGATCGTCGACGGCCGCACGGTCACCGGCATCATCCACATGCGCACGCTGCACCTCGGCCCCGAGGAGCTGCTGATCGCCGCCAAGATCGCCGTGCAGCACGACGACACGGCCGCCGAGGTCGCGAGCGCCATCAACGCCGCCGAGGCCCGCATCCGCGCCGCCGTCCCCATCGCCCGCGTCATCTACCTGGAGCCGGACATCTACAGCGAGGCCGAGGCCGCCAAGGGCCCGGACCCGGCGGCGACCCCGGGCGGTCCGGCCCCGCACCCCGCCGGGCACTGACCGGCACCGCTCCCGTGGGACGAGCCGTCAGCTCCGGGCAGGCTGCGCCGGCCAGGGCGCCGACGGCTCCGGCGGCGCCTTCGGCCGCCGCACCACCACCGCCGGGCGGGCCCACGCGGGCCCGGGCCCCAGCTCGGGCGGGCTGCGCGTGGGGCCCCGGCGCCTCGGCTCGGGCGGCTTCCTCGTCCGGGGGCGCCTCGTCAGGGGGCGGGTCCTCGTCAGGGCCGGAACCGAGGCCCGTACGCGGAACCCGCCGCCCCTCAGCCGCGCCGGATCACCCGACCTCGGCCAGTACCTCCAGCACCGCCCGCTCGTCCGGCGCGGCGAGCAGCCGCTCCCGGAACCCGGTGTCCATCACCTTGCGGGACAACAGCGCCAGGATCCGCAGGTGCTCGTCGCCCGCGGCGGCCTCCGGTACGGCGATCATGAAGATCAGCCGGGCCTTCGTACCGTCCAGCGAACCCCACTCGACGCCCTCCGCCGACCGCGCGAAGCCGACCACCGGCGCCGTCACCGCGTCCGTCTTGGCGTGCGGTATCGCGATCTCCTCGCCGAGGCCGGTGGTGCCCTGCTCCTCGCGCCGCAGCGCGGTCGCCACCAGCTCGGTCACATCGGCCACCCGGCCGCTGGCCGCCAGCAGCTCCGCCATCTCCCGGATCGCGGCCTCCTTCTCCGACGCCCCGAGCGCCACCCGCACGGTCCGCTCGGTCAGGTGCCCGGACAGCACCTCGGGCACGCTCTCCCCAGCGGCCTGCACCCCGGCGGCCGCACCCCGGGCAACCGGACCCTGCACCGCTGACGCCTCGACGGCGGCGGCCCCGACCGGCGAGAGCTCCTGCCCCGCCTGCCCCGGTACGACTGCCCCGGCACCCCGGGCACCCGCACCCGGGTCCTCCGTACGCCCCCGGCGCCCGCTCACGTCGACCAGGGTCACCGTCGTCAGCGCCGTGACCACCGTGCCGATCGCGACGGCCACGAAGAACATCGGCACCCCGCTCACCGCGCCCAGCAAGGCCACGATCGGCCCGCCGTGCGGCACCGCGTCCTCCACCCCGGCCAGCCCTGCGACCGCGCCGGCCACCGCGCCGCCGAGCATGTTCGCCGGGATGACCTGTGCCGGCCGCGCCGCGGCGAACGGGATGGCGCCCTCCGAGATACCGAAGCAGCCCATGAACAGCGCCGCCAGACCCGTCTCCCGCTCCTGCTCGGTGTACAGCCGACGGCGGACCAGCGTGGCCAGACCCTGGCCGAGCGGCATCACCGGGATCGCGGCCGCGCACATCCCCATCACCGTCTGGTTCCCGCTCGCGATGAGCCCCGCGCCGAACAGGAACGCCGTCTTGTTGACCGGCCCGCCCATGTCGAACGCGATCATCAGTCCCAGGATCGCGCCGAGCAGCACCGCACTGGTCCCGGTCATCCCGCCGAGCCAGCTCGTCAGATGCTCGAACACCCAGGAGATCGGCTTGCCGATGACGTAGATGAAGAACAGCCCGAGCGCCGTCGTCGCCACGATCGGGATCACGATGATCGGCATGATCGGCTGCACGAACCTCGGCACCCGGACCTTCTTGATCCACAGCACCAGATACCCGGCGAGGAACCCGGTCACGATCGCCCCGATGAAACCCGCGCCGGCCTCGGAGTCGTACAGCGCCCCCGTGTTGGCGATCCAGCCGCCGATCATGCCCGGCACCAGCGCGGGCCGGTCGCCGATGGCATAGGCGATGTAGCCGGACAGGATCGGGATCATCAGCTGGAAGCCGATCCCGCCGACCGCGTTGACGTGCGCCCAGAAGGTGCCCTCCGGGATCACGTAGCCCTTGGCCGTGGCATGGCCGCCGAGCGCCAGCGAGACCGCGATCAGCAGCCCGCCGACCACCACGAACGGGATCATGTACGACACGCCGTTCATCAGCGCCTTGTACACCGCTCCCCGCTCCCCGCCGCCGCCCGCGGCGGACGCCACCGGGCCGTCGCCGGCCCCGTCCGCCCGGTGCACGGGCGCCGACCGCACCCGCTCGATCAGCTGCTCGGGGTGGTGGATGCCCTCGGCGACCCCGACCGTGAGCACCCGCTTGCCCACGAAACGGCTCAGGTCGACGTCCTTGTCGGCGGCGACGATCACCCCGTCCGCGTGTCTGACATCGTTGTCATCGAGGACGTTCTCGGCCCCGATGGATCCCTGTGTCTCCACCTTCATCTCGATGCCCCGGCTGGCGGCGGCCTGTGCGAGCTTCTCCGCCGCCATGTAGGTGTGCGCGATGCCGGTCGGGCAGGCGGTCACCGCCAGCAGCCGCAGCGGCTGCCGCCCTTCATCGCGGCCACCCGTGGCGGGCGGCCCGGCCGGACTGGTCACGTCGATCTCCTCACGCTGTCGTCGCACGGGGTGTCGTCCCGGACACCCCGCGAGCGGACCGGAACTCCCGGTCCCCTGCATCCTGCACCACCCCACCTCCGGCCCAAAGACGCAAAAGTCCCTGTTCACACCGGTCTGACGGCACCGATTCCACGGTTTCCGCACAACCACCCGCAGCCGCGCCGGCCTCGCTGCCCGCCCTGAATACGACCCCGCCGATGCCCAGGCGGGCTGGGGCCGACCGGGCCGTCCGGTGTAGCTTGGGACGGAGCCAGACGTCGCTGCTGATGGCGGTCGGGCGGTCCCCAGCGGACCGACCGAGGGAGAGAGGGCCTCCGACGGACTGCGCTGCGCGTACGCGGGCATGCCTGTGTCCTCTTCTCGGGCACCCCTGTGTCCGCCGCCGCGCAGACCAGCCGTACCCACCTCGCCCCAACCCCGAGGAGCAGCTCGCAATGACGACTGTCGAGAACCGACAGGACTTCAAGGTCGCCGACCTCTCGCTGGCCGAGTTCGGCCGCAAGGAGATCACCCTCGCCGAGCACGAGATGCCCGGCCTGATGGCGCTCCGCAAGGAGTACGCCGAGGCCCAGCCCCTCGCCGGCGCCCGCGTCACCGGCTCGCTGCACATGACCGTGCAGACCGCCGTGCTCATCGAGACCCTGGTCGCCCTCGGCGCGCAGGTCCGCTGGGCCTCCTGCAACATCTTCTCCACCCAGGACCACGCGGCCGCCGCCATCGCCGTCGGCCCGAACGGCACGCCCGACAACCCGCAGGGCGTCCCGGTCTTCGCCTGGAAGGGCGAGACCCTGGAGGAGTACTGGTGGTGCACCGAGCAGGCGCTGACCTGGCCGGACAGCCCCACCGGCGGCCCCAACATGATCCTCGACGACGGCGGCGACGCCACCCTCCTCGTCCACAAGGGCGTCGAGTACGAGAAGGCCGGTGAGGTCCCCGTCCTGGAGACCGCCGAGTCCGACGAGCACCGCGTCATCCTCCAGCTGCTGCACCGCACCCTGGGCGAGAACCCCCAGAAGTGGACCCAGCTGGCCTCGGAGATCCGCGGTGTCACCGAGGAGACCACCACCGGTGTCCACCGCCTGTACGAGATGCAGCGCGACGGCTCCCTCCTCTTCCCGGCGATCAACGTCAACGACGCCGTCACCAAGTCGAAGTTCGACAACAAGTACGGCTGCCGCCACTCCCTGGTCGACGGCATCAACCGCGCCACCGACGTCCTGATCGGCGGCAAGACCGCCGTCGTCTGCGGCTACGGCGACGTGGGCAAGGGCTGCGCCGAGTCCCTTCGTGGCCAGGGCGCCCGCGTGATCATCACCGAGATCGACCCGATCTGCGCGCTGCAGGCCGCGATGGACGGCTACCAGGTCACGACCCTCGACGAGGTCATCGACAAGGCCGACATCTTCATCACCACGACCGGCAACAAGGACATCATCATGGCCTCCGACATGGCCAAGATGAAGCACCAGGCCATCGTCGGCAACATCGGCCACTTCGACAACGAGATCGACATGGCCGGCCTCGCGAAGGTCCCCGGCATCGTCAAGGACGAGGTCAAGCCGCAGGTCCACACCTGGACCTTCCCGGACGGCAAGAAGATCATCGTGCTGTCCGAGGGCCGCCTGCTGAACCTGGGCAACGCCACCGGCCACCCGTCGTTCGTGATGTCCAACTCCTTCGCGGACCAGACGCTGGCCCAGATCGAGCTGTTCACCAAGCCCGACGCGTACCCGATCGGCGTCTACGTGCTGCCCAAGCACCTCGACGAGAAGGTCGCCCGCCTCCACCTGGACGCGCTCGGCGTCAAGCTCACCAAGCTGCGCCCGGAGCAGGCCGCGTACATCGGCGTGGAGGTCGACGGCCCGTTCAAGCCGGACCACTACCGCTACTGAGCCGGCGACCCTCCAGCCCGGCCCGCCGGGCGATGCGCCGGTGCACCGACGCATCCCCCGGCAGCAGGTCCTCCGAGGCAGGCCCCCGCACCCCCGTGCCGGGGGCCTGCCCCTTTGGCCCCCCGACCCATGGCTTCCGGCCGGACCAGCCCGTCAAGACCCAGGACCCCCATGCCCCGCGGCCGATATTCGCTCCACGATCCGCACGATCACACCCCCCTCGCGGAAGAACACTTCCAGTGCGCCCCCGGCCCGTCCGGCTGGCGCTACGTCTCGCGGCTGACCGGCCCCGCCGGTGACCACCGCGGCTCGGTCGACCTCGCCCTGGACGACCTCGGCCGTCCCATCCGCCTCGAACTCCACGCGGGCGGCTGGCAGGTGCGCGGCGCCGCCCTCGACGGCGTCACCTGGGTCCGCACCGACTCCACCGGCGCCCATGCCACCGAAGGCAATGTGCGCGCCCACGCCTTCACCGGCACGTCCCCCGCGTTCCTCGTCGCCACTGCCCGGCTCCTGCGCCTCACCCCCTCGTCCGCCGCGACCCGAGTACGCCTCGTGGCCCTCACCGACCCCGTCCTCGCCCCCCGCACCGTGGACCAGTCCTGGGCTCTGGTGAACAGCGAAACACACGCCACTGACAACGGCCCTCTGACCGTGGACGAATACCAGGTCACAGCCCTGGACACAGGCGAACAGCACACCGTCCACATCGCCGGCGACGTGGTCCTCGCCGCACCCGGGATCGAGCTGGAGGACCTGGAGTCACCACCGTCGAGATTCGACTGACCCCGCCCGACCCCGGTCGTGCCGCGCCGGCGAACGCCCCTCGCTACGCCGGCGGCGCGAACCCGGTGGCCGGCCGGTCGGGCCGCGACTCGTCGCCCTGCGGCGCGGGTGAGGGCGCGAGCGGCGCCTGCGGCTGCGACGGCTGGGGGGCGGCGGGCTGGTACGAAGCCGGAGTGTGAGCGGAGAGCCCGGACCGGTACGGAGACAGGTACGGCGTCTGCGACGGGGACTGATACGAGGCCGGCGCCGGGGCCTGGTGGGCAGCCTGCGCCGGATACGAGACGGGCGCACCCGGCTGAGCCACCGGCGGCGCGAAGCCGCCGGACCCCGCACCGCCGTGACCGAACGCGTGCCGGGCCTCACGGGACTGCCGCTCGTGGACCACGGCCGCCAGGAAAACGGCCGGAGGCAGATCCTGCGGCACCGGCGTCCCCGCACGGCCCGCGAGATCGGCCGCCAGCCGCTGTGCCATCTCCTCCGACACCCGTGGATCGAGCTGGTGCACCCGGGTCAGGTACTGCCGGACGGCAAGCCACAGCCCGTCCGGAACGGCCGACAGGTCCAGCCCGGCGAACCGCCCCGCGAGCCACGGCGGCGGAGGCGGGACGAACCCGGCCCGCCCGGCCGGTATCCGCTCGCGCACGACCAGCGTGCCGGCGAACACGTCGCCGAGCCGCCGTCCCCGCGCCGAGACCAGCGACGCGATGCAGGCCACCACCCCGAACGTCATCACGATCTCGACCACTCCGATCGCGCCCCGCACCAGCGCGTGCCGGAACCGGATCGGCCCCCCGTCGTCCCGCACCACCCGGAGCCCGAACGCCAGCTTCCCCAGCGAACGTCCGTGGCTGAGCGTCTCGACGGCTATGGGCCCGCCGACCAGCACCAGCAGAAACGCCGCGATCGACAGCGCCACCTGCGCGGCTTCGTCCAGCGAAGCCGTCGACGCCACCAACACCATGATCACGACCAGGTACACGACCATCGCCACCACCAGGTCGAGCAACACGGCCAGCGCCCTGCTCGGCAGCTTCGCGGGCCGCAGTTCGAGGGCCACCGCCTCGCCCGTCACCAGCTCACTCACGCCCGCCGTCCTTCCCTGGTCCACCCCGTGAACCGCAAGTCTGCCAAGCTGTGAGCGCATCGCGCCCCAGTACGACAAGCTGACAGCAACGACGAGCATCCACGTCGAGCCGTGGACGACCAGCCGAGGAGCAGGCAGACCCGATGGATCTGGACGTCTTCGTCTCCGTACACCGAGCCGAATGGGACCGGCTCGATGCACTGCTCCGCCGCCGGCGCCGGCTCACCGGCACCGAAGCGGACGAACTCGTCGCCCTCTACCAGCGCACCGCCACCCATCTGTCCCTCATCCAGTCCAGCGCACCGGACCCGCAGCTGACGGGACGGCTCAGCCAGCTCGTGGCACGCGCGCGCAGTGCCGTCACCGGCACCCGCCGCGCCTCATGGCGTGACGTGACGCGCTTCCTGAGCCAGGGTTTCCCGGCCGCGGTCTACCGCACCCGCCACTGGTGGGTGCCCACGGCGCTCGTCTCCACCGCCGTCGCCATCCTCCTGGGCTGGTGGATCGGCACCCACCCCGAGGTGCAGTCGACCATCGCGGCGCCCAGCCAGCTGCGCGAGCTGACCCGCCCCGGCGGCGAGTACGAGACCTACTACTCCAGCCATCCCGCGGCCGCCTTCGCCGCCCAGGTGTGGACGAACAACGCCCAGGCGGCGGCGATGTGCCTGGTCCTGGGCGTTTTCCTGGGCCTGCCCGTCCTCTGGATCCTCTTCCAGAACATGCTCAACCTCGGCGTGGGCTTCGGCCTCATGTCCTCGGCCGGCCGCCTCGACACCTTCCTCGGCCTGGTCCTCCCGCACGGCCTGCTCGAACTGACCGCGGTCTTCGTCGCCGCCGGCACGGGCCTGCGCCTCGGCTGGACCCTCATCGATCCCGGCCCGCGCACCCGGCGCGCCGCCCTCGCGGAGGAAGGACGGGCCGCCGTCGGCATGGCGATCGGCCTCGCCCTGGTCCTGTTCGTCTCCGGTGCCATCGAAGGCTTCGTCACCCCTTCCGGCCTGCCCACCTGGGCCCGCATCGGCATAGGGGTCGCGGCCGAGCTGGCGTTTCTGGCGTACGTCTACGTCCTGGGCGGTCGCGCGGCCCGCGCCGGTGAGACCGGTGACCTCGAAGCGGTGGACCGCAGCGCATCCGTGCCCACGGCTGCCTGACCCCGCCGGATGTGCGCTCGACCCTCGTGACCTGCTAGTCTCCTCTTCGCCCCGCGAGAGCCGTTGACACGGAGGGAGTGGGGAGGTAGATTCAAACAGTTGCCTGGAGATGGACAGAACCACCGGGCAGCCGATAGAATCTACTCGCTTCTTCAGAAGTCGTGAACGACATTCCGAGAAGCCATCCGATTACTCAGAAGTGAGCGGCCGGTCAGACCGGCTGAGAAGTTCTGATAAAGTCGGAACCGCCGGAAAGGGAAACGCGAAAGCGAGAACCTGGAAAGCGCCGAGGAAATCGGATCGAGAGAAAAGATCTGATAGAGTCGGAAACGCAAGACCGAAGGGAAGCGCCCGGAGGAAAGCCCGAGAGGGTGAGTACAAAGGAAGCGACCGTTCCTTGAGAACTCAACAGCGTGCCAAAAATCAACGCCAGATATGTTGATACCCCGTCTCCAGCATCTGCTGGGGCGAGGTTCCTTTGAAAAACACAGCGAGGACGCTGTGTGCGAGGGGACTATTCCTCCTCTCGCACCGCTCTCGTGGTGTACACCGGATTACCGGTAAACATTCACGGAGAGTTTGATCCTGGCTCAGGACGAACGCTGG